>JAFSBS010000309.1 GCA_017437165.1 Clostridia bacterium | reverse complement strand
TTGCTTATTGCATCGTATTCGGGTGTACCATCTGTATATGGCATATCACCTTTAAAAATTGCCGTTGCTATTTCTCCTGCAAAATCCATAAGTTTTACATTCTTTAAAGATTTATCTATTTTTATAAATAAAAATCCTGCAAGAGTTTTCAATTTAATTGAGTTAAGCACTTTTTTACCGATTTTTTTTAGGATTTTAACTGCACCGTTTCCGCCTTCAAGAATTTTATTGATTTTGTTTTTTACCGAATATTTAAAACGCCAATCAAAAAATTCTTCACACGAGTTAAATTTATCAGGTATAGAAAAATCACAAACCGGTATAGATTTTACATTCATTTCGCCTGTTTCAGAAATTTCTATTTTACGATATTTACCGGGTGTACCAACTGTTGTAGCTGTACAGATGTCATAAAGTTTATTACCTTTTTCTGTAACAAATTCATTTATGCTTTGTATGTGCATATGACCCGTGAGAACGAGTTCCACACCATTATCTGCAAGAAAAGTTGCAATTTCACGCCAATTTTTTACGTGGGCATCACCTACTAAATCAAATACCGGAACAGACGGAATCACAGGGTAATGACACATAGCAAATACATAAGCATTATTCTTTTTAGCATCTGCTAATTGCTCTTTTGCCCATAACAAAAGTCTTTCATCAATAGTACCTTTTGTTTCTTTGTTACTGTCACAGTTAAGTGCTAAAATGCGTGTATTCTCCGATATTTGCGCAACATAAGAAAGTGTTTCTTCATCGACTGAAAGAGCATCTTTGTAACCGAACTCGTAATATAAATCATACAATTCTTTAAATTCTGTACCCTTTGATTTTACGAATTCATCATTTTTATAGCCTCTGCCATATTCGTTATAATCGTGACCGGCAGTAAGCACAAAAATCTTTTTACCTGCTTCTTTCAGGTCGTTTAATTCTTTAATTAAACTTTTGTGACTTTCATACTCACCGTCTTTTGAAAGGTCACCGGGAATTATAATAACTTCTGTTTCTTTGTCCTCTTTAAGTTTATTAAACACCGCTTTATTTATTGTACTGCTCTCTTTAAGATAAAACGCTTCAGTTTTCATATATTCTTCGTACGCTTTACCCTCTGCACCTAAAGATTCTTCAAAATAATGAGTATCTGTAAGTAAATAAAATTTTAAAATTTCCATACAATTACCATTTATTTTCACAGTATTCGCAGAATGCGTACATATCTTTTATCTCGATTTTTTTACCATCATCAAGAGTAACTGTACCATTCCATATACCGTGCAATTGGTGAGTGTGCATTCTTAAAAGATTAAGCACATTTGTGTCACTATGATTATCAAAAAATGGTTTCATTGTCATATCAAATCTGCCATCTTCTGAAACAAACTTCCATTCATTCATAAAACCGTTTGTTTTAGGGAATTTTTCTACATCGACTGCACCAAATTTATGAAGTTTTCCATCGTAGAAAATTGCAGTTTCAGTAGCGTAACTTTCATCACCTATACCCCAGGTAATTTCAAAACCTACTGTATGTTCCGAACCATCTTCATCTTTAATTTTCTGTGCGCCGTTACCCCAGTACCACACTAACTGATAAGGTGTATTAACTCTGCCCCAGTCAAGAGCACAGAATGTATCTTCTTTTGAAAATTCTACAACTTTGTCACCGAATTTGAATGTACCGGAACACGGCATACAGTTCTGGTTTGTTGTCATAAAGAAGCCCGACGTCATATTTTTAAAAGGAAGAACTGTTGTTATGTTTTCAAGTCCTTCAGGAATATCCATATGGAAGTCGCAGATAACGTCCTCATCCTTTACTTTACCTTTAAAGTAAAGTGTTCTGCTTGTTTCTTTTGTATCAAATTCAAATTCTGCTTTTCCTAAAAAGCTTTCAACTGTGTATTTGAGATTATTAGGCACATCACCCTTTGGTGGCATTTTGTATTTTTCTCTGCCACCTAAATAAAGAACAGTTGCATCGCAAACTGTATTTGTGTCGTGCTTTCTGTCGTGTTGCTTGTTATGTAAATCTATAAGCTTAGCACTTATAAATCCACCAAATGAAATATTTGCAAAGTTCAACTGAACAGCATATTTACCATTAGAAATCTGATAAAAGTCCCATTCTTTGCTACGCATTTTTGGAACAACCTGACTTCTGTCATACTGGAAAACCATGTGTCTTGCCCAGCCTGGTGCTACAAGGTTACCATTTTGGTCAAGTAATTTAGTTGGTTCGGTATATTCTTTCTGTACACTCTTAACTTCGCCGTTTAACCATGTGGGATATGTTCTCTTATCTACTGCCATTGTAAAAACCTCCTAAAAAAAGTTTACACTTACAATAAATATAACACATTATATACAAATAAGCAACATTTATTTGAATTGACAATAAAACCCAAACAATATATAATAATTACATATTGTTTTGAAAGGATTTTGTTATGTCTTTAGATATCGTTATTACAAAATACAAAGCACAATTACAGGCACTTTTGCCAAGCAGTGAGGTTGAATATGAGTTATCAACTGAAACGCCAATAAAATTTACAGATTCAGAAAACGTTAAACTCTCTTTCGCCTGTATTGCAGACACACACTTTTCCAAGAAAGAATACCTTGCACATAATGTAGAAAACTGCTTTAAAGATATTTTTAATTCAAACGAAAAATTCGACGCTTTACTTATGGCAGGAGATATTGCTGAACTTGGTAAAAAATGCGAGTACAAAAGATTCTTTGAAGTGTTTGATACATACAAAGATAAATTAAAGCTCTTTATTACTATGGGTAATCACGATGTTCGTTTGCAGTATGGTCGTAACCAGAAAATTATTATGAATAAAGTAAACGAATATTTAAATATTGATACCAACAAAAAAAGCTACTATTCTTATGATTTGAACGGTTACACTTTTATAGTTATCGGTACTGAAAAAAGAGTTCTTGAAAAAGCATACATAAGTAAAGAACAAATCGAATTTTTAAGAAAAGAATTAGAAAGAGCTACAAAAGATAACAAACCCGCTTTTGTTATGTGCCATCAGGCATTCGCATTCACACACGGTTTACCAGAAGTATGGAAAACCGGTGATATGGGTGAGCAATCAGACGAAGTAAGAGCTGTTATGGAACAATTTAAAAATGTTTTCTTTATAAACGGACATCTTCACGGTGGTGTCTTTGAGAAAACATTTGAGGTTCTTAATGAAGAAAACGGTGTTTATTCTTTGAGCGTGCCGGGCTACAGAAAACCTAACAACTTCGGTATTACTGATTTAGGTGTAGGTTACATTGGTGAAATTTATGACGACAAAATAATATTCAAAGCACGAAATTTTGTTGAAGGTAAAAATATTGACAGTGAATTTGCTGAATACACAATAGGATTAAAATAATATGAAATTAGCAGTAAATGTTGAAAAAAGTTTTTTTGATATTCCTTTAAAAGAGCAGATGTTATCTGTTAAAAAAGCAGGCTTTGATGGTGTATTTTTTAACTGGTGCGACAGTGAAGAATTTACTGAAAATGTAAATTTCACAAGAGAAATCGGTTTAGAAATCGCTTCAATTCACGCTCCGTTTGATAATGTGTGCGATATGTGGACTGAAGAAAAACCGCCAATTTTTCACAAGCTCGTAAAATGCATTAACACTTGTGGTGAACTTGGTATTAAAACACTTGTTTGCCACGTTTATATAGGATTTGACACAGTAGCAAAGGTCAACGATATCGGTATTAAAAACTTTTCTCTTTTAATTGATGAAGCTGAAAAATACGACTTAAATTTAGCATTTGAAAACACCGAGGGTGTCGAGTGCCTTTATGGTATAAAGAAACATTTATCTCATAGAAAAAATTGTGGTTTCTGTATTGATACCGGTCACGAACTTTGCTACAACGCAGGTTACGATTTATTAAAAGATTTTGGCGACAAACTCTTTTTCTTACACATAAATGACAATATGGGTGTTACAGGTGACAAAATTTTCTGGACTGATGATGCTCATATTATGCCTTATAAGCAAGGCAAAGTTAACTGGCAAAGATTTTGTGATAATCTGAAAAGACTCAAATGGGATAAATGGATT
>JAFSBS010000002.1 GCA_017437165.1 Clostridia bacterium | reverse complement strand
GTGGTAGGGAATGTTAAGTATGGCTCGATAGCTTTTGCGGTTTTAATAATAGGCATAGTCTGAAGGTAAACCTTGCCGGGACCTGTAACTTTTGTGTGGAAAAGTCCCATTCCGCCTAAAAAGATATTTTTAGCACCCTGTACTGTTTCAATATCCATTGTACAGGTTTCACTCATAGCTGCAAGGTAGCCTGTGTCAACAATAATGCTTTCGTTTTCGCTTAATGTGTATTCTTTGCAATAACCATCAATTTCGATGAAAACGATACCGCTACCGCTTATTTTATTCATAATAAAGCCTTCTCCACCAAAAAAACCTTTACCTAATTTTTTTTGGAAGAAAACAGAAAGGTCAAGCCCTTTTTCCATTGCTAAAAAACTGTGTTTTTGCACAATAATACCATTACCCGGTGAAACCTCGTAAGGAATAATTGAACCAGGGAAACTCGACGCAAAAGCAATAGTACCTGTACCATTTCTTGGTGTAAATTCATTCAGAAAGAGCGATTCACCGGCAAACATTCTACCTAAAGCCTTTTTTATACCGCCCCCTGAATTGGTGTCCATCTGAATGTTAGGACTCATCCAACTCATAGCGCCTGTTTCAGTCTGAAGAGTCTGACCTGCTTCAGGGTAACAAATAACAACAGGCAAGTTATCGCCCTCAATTTTATAACGAATCATAATAAAACCCCTTTTCTGTATTAAATACACAATAATTATATCATATAAATATAAGATTTACAATTATTGATTTTACTTTTCTGTTGAAATATGGTATATATTATATAGAAAATAAAAGGAGGATTTTTAGTGTCTATATATGTTACATCGGATTTACACGGACTTGAACTGAAAAAACTTAAAAAACTTCTAAAAAAAGTGGAATTTAATGACGATGACTGGCTTTATATATTAGGTGATGTAGTAGACCGACAGAATGATGGTGGGGTAGAAATATTAGTGTGGTTATTAGAGCAATATAATGTTCAGCTTCTTTTGGGCAATCACGAAGCAATGCTTCTTGCAAACGAATTTGTGTTCAGCGAAATCACTGAAGATAGTATAAAAAATATAAACAACGAAAAACTTGAATTTTTGAATATGTACTTATCAAACGGTGGCGATGTAACTTTAAAAAATCTTAAAGCGTTAAAAGCAAAAGATAACGAAACCTTTTTAAGTGTTTTTGATTATTTGAAAGACTGCCCTGTTTATGAAACGGTTTCGGCAGGTGGTAATGACTTTTTACTTTGCCATTCGGGTATTGATAATTTTAAGAAAAATAAAAAATTGTCAGAATACAATGCCGATGATTTTTTGTGGGCTTGGCCGGAAATTACAGATGAATATTACGATGATATAATTACTGTTTTCGGTCATACTCCGACAAGTGGGTTCGGTAAGAAATATAATGGCAGAGTTCTAAAAACAAAAACTTGGATTGATGTTGATATAGGGGGATATTTAGGGAATGAACCGGTATTATTAAGATTAGATGATTTACAGGAGTTTTATTTATAGACTTTTTAGTTTCTGTATGATATAATTTAACTATGCTTTATTAAGGAGTGCAAAAAATGAAAAAACTTTATTTTTTAATTGGTAGTCAGGATTTATATGGTGATGAAACATTAAAACAAGCACAAAATGATGGTTACGAGATGGCATCATTTCTTAATGAAAAATTAAGCGATACAGTAGAGGTTTTACCTTTGCCTATAATAAGAAATTCAGGCGAAGCAGTTGATGCTTGTGCAAAAGTTAATGGTGATAAAGAGTGTGTCGGTGTTATTATGTGGATGCACACATTTTCACCTGCAAAAATGTGGATAAGAGCATTACAGAGTTTACAAAAACCAATGCTTCATTTACATACACAATATAATGAAAAGTTACCTTATGATAGTATAGATATGGATTTTATGAATCTGAATCAGTCTGCACACGGTGACAGAGAATTTGGTTTTATTTGTACTCGTCTTAATATAAATCGTGAAGTTGTTGTTGGCTATTATAAAAATGAAAGTGTTATCGAAAAAATAAAAACATTCGCTTCAGTTGCGAAAACTATTGATTTTTCAAAAGGAATGCGTGTTGCTATGTTCGGTAACAATATGCGAGATGTTGCGGTTACAGATGGCGACAGGGTAGAAAGTGAAATTCATTTCGGGTGGAATGTGAACTATTACGGAATCGGCGATTTAGTTGATATTATAAGTGAAGTGACTGAATCTGAAATTGAAAATAAAATCAATGAATATAATTCATTATACACAATGGATACTGACAATATTGACTCAGTTAAAGAACAGGCAAAATATGAAGTTGCACTTGAAAAATTCCTCGAAAAGAACAATGTAAGTGCATTTACAGATACATTTGAAGATTTGCACGGCTTAAAGCAATTACCGGGACTTGCGGTACAGAATATTATGAAAAACGGTGTGGGCTTCGGTCCTGAAGGAGATTATAAAACGTCCGCTTTAGGTGCAGTGCTTTCTAAAATGGCAGAGGGCAGAGATGGTGCAACGGGCTTTACAGAAGATTATACTTATGATTTAACAGATGGCGAAGAATTAGAACTTGCTTCTCACATGTTAGAGGTTTCACCTGTTTTTGCAGAAACTAAACCTAAAATTCAAGTACATCCACTTTCAATCGGTGGTAAAGAAGCACCTGCAAGACTTGTGTTTGATGGTATAAAAGGTGAGGGCGTTGCAGTATCTTTAGTAGATATGGGTAATCGTTTCAGATTTATCTGCGCAAAAATTGAACTTGTAAAGCAACCGGAAGAAATGCCGAAGTTACCTGTTGCAAGGCTTATGTGGAAATTAAAGCCTGACTTTAAAACAGGCGCGGCTGCATGGATTTATGCAG
>JAFSBS010000308.1 GCA_017437165.1 Clostridia bacterium | reverse complement strand
GAAATAGTTAAAGTCATTTACAGTAGTGACAAAACGAAAAGATTTATAATTTTAAAAAGTTTAAATGCTTTTTATAAATACACTTATGAAGAAATATGTGTTTTGGATGAAGACGAATGGAAATATTGTTGTAATGATGCTAATGCATATCCCGCTTTCTGGGAGATTAGAGACAAATCTTCTGCATATTCTTTTTTCGGTACTGAAAACGAAGCGTTTTTATCAATGAAACAAGAGTCGGAATATATTTTGCATTTTGATAGAGAAAGAAATATGAAAACAATCGAAAAAGACGATTGGAAATTCTCTGTTGCTGTAGAAAAAACAAAAGCGTATTATAAAACACATTCTCTCTGCGAATGTTCAAATTGTCGTAATTTTTATGCACAAATAGAAGAAAAACTCCCAAAACTCAAAGAATTTTTAAGTGAGTTTGGTGTTGATGTTTCAAAGCCTGATGAGAGTAGCAGTATTGAACGAGAAAACTCAATTGACTACTTGTCTGTTGATTATACAGTTTGCGGAGAAATTATTGAAGCAAGTAAAAATGAAATAGATATTTATGATAATTTATTTTTGAGCATAGTTGTTAACGATGATTTTGTTTGCCCAAATGAACAAACGGGAAAATTTTTTACTTTTTCTGTTTTTCAAATCGAATTACCGTGGGTGTTGGATGAACCTTTACACCCAACTGTAAAAGAACGGTTTTTTGATAAAGTTCACGCGTTTTTAAAAAAGAAAAAATAATTGATAAAAATAGGAGTTGAATTATCTTGGCAAAAGAAAAAATAAAAGGCGGAAAACGAGGTTTTATTACAGCTGTTTCTATAATAATTCTTCTGGCGGTTCTTATAGCGGGACTCAATTTTATGTCCTTAAAAAATCTTTTAAAAACAGGCAGTACATACGAAAAAATAGAATATGAAAATCAACTTATTCCTGAAAAAGATGAAAATGGTTACTGGTATTTTACAACTGATAGTGATTTTAAAGTAATGCATCTTACAGATATTCACATAGGTGGCGGTTTTCTTTCAAAAGGAGTTGACAGACAAGCACTT
Source organism: Clostridia bacterium (assembly GCA_017437165.1). Taxonomy (GTDB): domain Bacteria; phylum Bacillota; class Clostridia; order Oscillospirales; family Acutalibacteraceae; genus DTU089. The sequence continues at coordinate 5,271 of JAFSBS010000308.1, read as the reverse complement.
AATGCTGTAGCGCTTATGGTGTCAAGGGAGAAACCCGATCTTGTTATTGTAACAGGAGATATTGCATTCCCCGTACCATATACTGCAGGTACGTTTAACAACTACAGTGGAATTAAGGCTTTTGGCAATCTTATGGAAAACCTTGGTGTTTACTGGGATGTTACCCTGGGCAACCACGATTCCGAAGCATATTCATATTTTGACAGAGAAGCAGTTGCGGCTATTTACGGTAGTGGTGAATTTGAGCATTGTTTGTTCCAACCGGGACCTGAAGATGTTGACGGTTACGGAAACCATATTATTAAAGTGAAAAATTCAGAAGGAATCATAACTCAGGCTATGATTTTAATTGATTCTCAGGCATATATTGAGGATAATATCATTGAAAGCATAAAAGGTACTTATGATAATATTCACGAGAATCAGGTTGAATGGTATGAAGCTGAAATAAAGAGACTTAATGACGAAAACAGTAAGACAATTAAAGCAATTCAGGGTGATGTAAATGGTGGATTGTTCAAAGATTTCGGTACTGTTAAAACTCAAGCCTTTTTCCATATTCCGTTAGTAGAAATGGATGATGCGTGGAATGAATTTAAAGAAAATGATTACCAAAATACAGAGGATTTTGAATACATTGAGGGCTTAATAGGTGAAACCGGAAGACAGGTTTGTTGCGGTTTTGGTGAAGATGCACTTTTCGAAAAGATGCTTGAGCTTAAATCTACAAAAGCAATTCATAATGGCCACGACCATGTGAACAGTACTACTTTTAGATATAAAGGTATCACTTTCAGTTATGGTTACAGTGTTGACTATTTTGCATATTCGGATATCGACAAGCTCGGTTCACAGAGAGGTTGCACAATGATTACCTTAAAACCTGATACAACTTTTTATATTGATAAATATAATTATTATTCAGACAGATATAATCTTGAAGGATTTAATCGTGAAGAAGTAACAATGCAGTATGAAGATGTTACTTATCAGGTAATACCGGAATAAAAATAGATTTAATAGAGGAAAAGAAAATGGTTAAAGAAAAATTAAGTAAGAAAAATTGGTTTATAATAACTCTCTTCTGTTTTATGGGCGGTATTGCTTGGAATACTGAAAATATGTATTTCAATACATTTATTACAAATGAAATTTATGCTGACGTATCACAAGCGGCAATTTTAGGTTCAATGGAAGCAACAACTGCAGTAGCACGAATGGTAGCACTCTCTGCAATAGCGGCAGTTGTAACTACATTTATAATGGGTGCTTTAAGTGATAAACTCAAAAACAGAAAAATGTTTATTTCTGTGGGCTATATTCTTTGGGGTATAGTTACTGCCATGTTCGGTTTTATCACAAAAGAAAATATTGCAAATCTTTTTAATCTTACAGATGAAGCAAGGATTTTAGGTACTACCGTCTGGTTTGTTATTCTTATGGATATTGTAATGACCTTTATGGGTTCAACAAGTAACGATGCAGCCTTTCAGGCGTGGGTAACAGATGTTACGGTACCAAAGCAAAGACCGTTAGTTGAAACAGTACTATCAGTGGTGGGAACTGTATCTTCATTGGCAGTAACCGGTGTGGGCAGTTTTGCTCAGGCAGGTACTATCAGTTATAAAATTTTCTTTGTAGGTTTAGGTTTAGTTGTAACTTTGTGTGGTGTAGCGGGTTTATTCCTTATAAAAGACCCACCAAAAACATTGCAAAGAGAAAGCTCGTCTAATTATCTTGCAGAACTTTTCTATGGTTTCAGACCATCTGTTATTAAAGAAAACTCAAGACTTTATTTAGCTTTAATATCATTCTGCTTTGCAATTATTGCTTTCCAGGTGTTCTACCCATATCTTCTTACATACGTTCAATATGTTATTATTCCTGATAACGGCGGTGTAGAAAATCTTTTAAAAGCACCTGTTATTATTACTGCGGTAGTTGTTGTCGCAATTCTTCTTGCGTGTATTGTTACACTCCTTAAACTCGCAACAGAGAAAAAAGGTTTTTGTCTTGTAGTTGGTGTTGTTGTACTTACAATAGGATTTTTCTTACTTTCAACAAGTACAAGTATCTATGTTATTCTTGTAAGCATATTACCGGTTGTTTTAGGTAATGCACTTGTTAATATTTTATTTGGTGCAACTATTAAAGACTTTATTCCTGAAGGCAAGGCAGGTCTTTTTCAGGGTATAAGAATGATTTTCGCGGTACTTCTTCCTATGGTTATAGGTCCTGTTATTGGTGATATGGCTTGCAGACACGCCGCACAAACTATTATCAATGAAGCAAATGCAGAAGTTATTGTTCCTGCAAAAGATATGTTTTTATGGGCAGGGGTAGTGTGCGTATTAGCACTTGTTCCGTTATATTTCCTTATCAAAAAAGGTTTTAAATTGTAAAAAGCGACAGGAGAAAATGTATGAGCAAATGGGATTTTTACACATCAAAAGAAATAAAACCAGACGGTTGGCTTAAAAGACAGCTTGAAATTCAGGCAAACGGTTTAAGCGGTAATTTACATAAAATCTGGCCGGATATCCGTGACAGTGCGTGGATTGGTGGCAAATGTGAAGGCTGGGAAAGAGTTCCTTATTGGCTTGATGGTTTTATTCCGCTTGCATATCTTTTAGAAAATGAAGAAATGATAGCTACTGTAAAAAAATATATTGATGCAATTGTTTCTTCTCAAGAAGCTGACGGCTGGATTTGTCCTTGTGAAAAAGAAAAACGCGAAAAATATGATACATGGGCAATACAACTTATTTGTAAAACACTTAAAGTTTATTATGACTGTTCAGGTGACGAGAGAATTCCTGAAGTTATTTATAAAGTTCTTAAAAATTACTATGAACTTCTTAAAAGCGGCGAAATAAAACTGTTCAGATGGGGTGAATACAGATGGTTTGAAAGTTTTATTTCATTAAACTTTATATATGAAAAATATAAAGAAGATTGGATAAAGGACCTTGCAAAAATAATTAAAAAACAAGGTTATGACTATAATCAGGCAACGGAAAAATGGAAGAAACCGAGTCACAATTGGAAACTTAATACACATATAGTTAATATTGCTATGATGCTTAAAAGTGAAGCTGTTTCTTATGAATTACTTGGTGAAGAATATACTGATAATGCAGAAAAACTCAGAGAAATTCTCGATAAATATAATAGTACTGCTTTTGAAGGTTTTACAGGTGACGAGGTTCTCTCGGGACTTGACCCGACGAGAGGAACAGAATGTTGTGCAGTGGTTGAACAGATGTATTCTTATGAAGAACTTTTTAAAGTTACAGGTGACAGCAAATGGGCCGAACGTCTTGAAATGTTAGCGTTTAATGCGCTTCCTGCAACTTTAAGTGAAGATATGTGGGTTCATCAGTACGTGCAACAGGTAAATCAGATTGCGTGTGAGAAAACTATGATAATGGCACCATGGAGTACACACGGTCCTTATGCACATACGTTTGGTCTTGAGCCGAATTTTGGTTGCTGTACTGCAAACTTCAACCAGGGTTGGCCAAAATTTGCACTCTCAGCATTTATGCATAATGGCGACACAATAATAAATTCTGTTATGTTACCATCTGTTTTAAATGATAACGGAGTCACAATTAAACTTAATACCGATTATCCGTTTAATAATAAAATGCATTATTATATTGATGCAGAAAGAGATTTCCAATTTATAATCCGTGTTCCGTCGTTTGCAAAAAATCTTAAAGTAAATGGTGAAGAAAAAGAAACAAAAGACCTTGAATTCAGAATAAATAGCGGTAAAACAGAAATTGAAGTGGAATTTGAAACAATACCATTTTTAAAACAAAGACCAAATAACCTTTACGCTTTACAGATGGGTTCATTGCTTTTCTCTGTTCCGATTGAATATGAAAAACAGATGCGTGAATACACTAAAAAAGGAGTAGAACGCAAATTTCCATATTGTGATTATCAGTTTATACCCAAAACACCTTGGAATTTCGGATTTTCAAATGAAGATTATGAAGTTGTTTACAACAAAGTAGGAGATGTTCCATTTTCACAGGATAACCCACCTGTAACAATAAAAGCAAATATGCAAAAAGTAAATTGGGGACTTAAATTCCCGTATAAAAGTATTGCGAGAAAAACACCAAAATCACGTGAGCCGATTTCTGACATAGAGATAAAGGCACTCTGTCCGTATGGATGTGCAAGACTCAGAATGACAGAAATGCCGCTTTTAAAAAATAATCAAAGGTGAAAAGTGTTGGAAGAATTAAAAAGGACTTATATCCCGTTTAAGGAATGGAAAGAAAAATCAAAGCAGATTGAATACACCAAAGAAACCCCGTTACTCTCACCCGATGGGACTTTATTAGCAAAAGGTTGGGCAAGAAAAAATGTGTTCCTATATAACAGAGATTATGTTAAAAAGGGAATCATAAGCAGAAAAGAATGGGATTTTTATACTATCTTTGATGATGAAATGCAAATTCTTGTAAGTTTTGCAAATATAAACATCGGCGGATATGTTGCTGCAAAACTCCTGGATTTAAAAACAGGTGAAGTAATTTGCGATTCTGTACAGTATTTTGTGGGTGCAAATAAGCACGTTTCTCATTCCGTACCCGACAGACCTTCTCGATTTAAAGATAAAATAGGTAAAACCGAATTTGATTTTAATACAAAAGAAAATGAACGTACTCTTAATTACAAGGGTGAATATAAAAGTAAACCGGTAGAAGTTTTCGCAAGTATGGAAATAATGGATGGACTCGAAAGTATTACGACTGTTTTCCCGTTCAGCGAAGACAAAACAAAATATTTTATGACCACAAAACAACTCTGTATGCCTTGTGAGGGTAAATTCAAGTTTGGCGATTACGAATATGAATTTACAAAAGATAAAGCGTTTTGTTCTCTTGACTGGGGTAGAGTTAATACAGTTCACGAAATGGTTTGGTACTGGGGTAGCGGTAGCCAGTATATCTATGATGAAGGTGGTAAAAAGCACCTTTTCGGTTTTGAAATAACCTGGGCTATTGGTGATGAAAGTAATGCCACAGAAACCTGTATTTTTTATGACGGAAAAATTCATAAAATCGGCGCTGTTGACGTTGAAAAATTCCCCAAGGACAGGTTCCTTGAGGAATGGAAGATAATCTCCGAAGACGGCAGATTCAATATGACTATGAAACCGACTTTCGATAACCACAGCGACGTTGATTTTAAGGTTGGCAGAATGAATAGCCATCAGGTTTTCGGAATATGGAACGGTGACGTTACCCT
>JAFSBS010000307.1 GCA_017437165.1 Clostridia bacterium | reverse complement strand
TTTTATCAAGTTTAAGCAGAATTTTAGATTTTAAATACATCAGTTCATTTGCAAATCCACTTTTAATATGCACCGGACTTTCTAGTGTTTCTGTTTTTTGAATTTCTTTCAAACGATCAAAATATCTGCTTTTATTAAACGCCACAAAGAACAATTCTTTATTAAATACATCTTCTATATCACCTTGCATTTTTTCAAGTATCATTTTATCTTCCGGCAATTCTTCATATAAATATTTTTCTGAATATTCATAGCATCTGTTTAATGTTGCTACTTCACTTTCACTAGCAATTTTTCTGTTACCGTTTACCCAAACAAACGAAACAACTAATATAAACACTAAAAAAACAATTGAAGAAAAAATTTTAACTTCTTTTGTTTTCTTTCTATTTTGAATTAACCTGAAATACAAATGAAGATAAAAACACGAAAGAAATGGTTCTATAAATAAAAAAACAATCACCCCGCACAAATCTTTAAAACGCAATTCTTGCAAGGTTGTTTCACAAGTACAAAACAACACTAAAGATGTTATATAATCTATAAGGTACAATGTTATTGTACCAAAATATCCCCATTTTGATTTTTTCAATATAAAAAAAGCTGCTACTATTTTTAATGCAAAGGCTAAAAAAGCCAATGTGAACCAAAAAAACGATTGTTTTATGATTGCAGTTTCTAATAACATTTTCCCAAAAGTACATATATACAAATCATCAAAATAAAGAATCAACCATTGTTCATTTCCAATAGCTAAAAGTATTGGAAAAAAAACCAAAACTTCAATTATAGGAATACTCCACTCTATCTTCCCGTCTAAACTTTTAAAAAATTCTTTAAAATTTTTTATTTTCATAAATATCACCCCATTCAGGAAAATAAAATTATAACTTTAAACTCTCTTTTTTTCTCGTCATAAAACCATTCAAAATCACCATTATATTTTTTTAAAGTTCTTTTTACACTTTTAATTCCAAGTCCATGAGCTGAAGAATTTTCTTTTGTTGTAATCAATTTACCATTATCAGTTACAGGTGAATTGTTACAACTGTTTATAATTGTAAGAACTTTTAAATTATGTTCATTAAGACTTATTTTTACATTTATATATTTCTCTTTTGAGTTTTCACTTGCTTCAACTGCATTATCGAGTAAATTATTTAAAATTGTACTTAAATCAGTTGGTTCTACAAATGACAAATTCTCGGTTTTTGTATCGAAATTCAGTTTAATTCTTTTATTTTCACAAATAACCGAATACTTATTTATAATAATATCTAACGTTTTATTTTTACTTATAATTTTGCTACCAAACGATGTTACTGTACCGCACAACTCATCTATATAACTCTTTACTTCTTCGCTTTCAGAAAGTGAACTTATATGCATTAAATGATTTTTTATATCATGTGTAAAAACTTTTAAATCCTCGTTGTTTTTCTCTAAGATTTCAAAATAAGTTTTATCTATACTTTCAATTTTCTTTTGCGTTTCCAAGTCTTTAATTTTATTTTCCCGTTCAAGCAATTCCTGATAGTAAACAAATATATAACAACAAGCCAGTACAGAAATAATTCCTAAAACATAAGTCACTAAACTATACTTTTCTTCAAAACTTTCAGGAAATCCACTTAAATTTGATGTAAATAACAAAAAGTTATTAGCAATAGTTATTACAGGGAAAATAAAAAGCGGAATATAAAATTTTAATTTAAACTTATTAAATTTACCTTTCTTCATTCTCTCCACTCCTTTCATTATGATTATACTTTCATTTAATTAAAAATTAAATACACTTTACAAAAAAATAGAATTTTAAAACAAAAAAATAGAAGGTGCAGAGCAAAACGTTCTGCACCTTCATTTTATTCGCCACTTTGAAATTTAAAATATGTCTCTCTGAATGACGGCTGATTTTTCGCCGAAACAGGAACAATATATTCCTTTTTATCATTCGTAAGGGTTATTTCTGTTCGCTGATATTTTGTGGAATAATTAAGATTTACAATAAAACTTGCGTGAGGAGAAGCAAAGAAAGATGCACTTAAAAGCCCGGCAAACTCTTTTAGTTTTAAATTACAGTAATTTTCACCTTTCGTTGAAACAATCTTTATTTTTCTGCCATCTATAAATGCCAGAACTATATCGTTCTGCACAATTTTAACACGCTCATTTGTTTTGCAATCTACAAACTCAATTATTTTTTTATTTATAAGTTCAAATGCTGAATCAAGCGCTTTATTAAGCCTTTCGGGTTCAATGGGTTTATTAAAAAATCTGAAAACCTGTAAATCGAAAGCATCGTCAAGATATTTGTTATAAGCAGTAACTATAAATATTATTGCGTTAGGATTTTTTTCTTTCAGAATTTTACCAACCTCAATGCCGTTTTCTTCACCAATTTCTACATCTAAAAAAATCAAATCGTATTGCTCTTCTGAAATCAAAAGTTCTTTTCCACTGTTAAATTTAAAAAGTGTCAGATTGTAGTTGTGGTTTAAAAAGTATTGTTCTATATACTCAGAAAGTTCAAGAACAATTTCATTCATATCATCACAAATTGCAACTTTCATTTTTTACACTTCCCAACTATAAGTCCCACCGGTTACGGTAGTGTTTACTTTATCTTTTAAAATTATTTTTACTGTTGATTTTTCAGGTGTTGTAACAATGACATTAAAGGTGCTATTTTTAGTTTTATTCCACTCAACCTTTAAAATACCCTGTGGAGTTTTAATTTTACAATTCACGAAATCCAAACCGCAATCCAAAATCGGTTTAATTGTAAATGTTAAAAATCCGTTTTCTATATCACAAATACCTGCGAAGTGTGAAAACAAAATTTCATCATAAGTAGCAAGAAAATAATGGTCTTTTGAGCGTGTTGTTGTTTCCCAACTTTCCCATGCTGTAGTATCGCCAAATGTCAGCCAATGCCCCCAGCTTGGGTATGTAGTCGCAGTAAAAACCTTGTAAGCAGTAGTAATTGCGCCATTATCAAGTAAAACGGGTAAAATAAATTTTGTACCAATGCAACCTGTGTCAAGGTGATAACCTTTACATTTCACATCTTCAACAAGATTTGAAAATACAGCACTTTTATACTCTTCAGGCACTAAGCCGAATGCTAACGGAATTAAGTTTGAGGTCTGACGGTATTTCTGTCTTTTACCTCTTTGCTCCCAGAATGTAGTTTCATAAATATTCTTTTCTTTATTAAAGAATTTTTCATTGAATGCTTTATAAATATTTTCTCTTGCATTCTTAAATAATTCATCATTTTCTTTAATTCCAAGAATGTCTGAAATATAAAGCATACTCTCCAACATTTTATAAACAAACGCAGTTCCGCAGATTTCTGCACCTTCAGAAGTATTCGGGTCAACTTCTTCATTTTCGCTGTTAACAGGTGCTACCCAGTCTGCAAGACCTCTTTCACCCCATACCCACTCATTCTCTCTCAGTGCTTCAATCTGATTTTTGCTAAATTTAACGAGATTTTCATATATACTTTTCACAAATTCTTTATGGTCGCAAAAACGCAAAAGCGCTTCTGCCGTAAACACAAAAGCAGTATTCCATACAGGTGAATTCTGCCACCCCCAATTTGCACTCGGCACCATAACAGGCACCGAATTAAACTCATTAAAGCAATCGTTCATCGTTGTGGTAAAACTCTCTAAAAACAGTTTTAAATCAAAATTGTACATCATAGATGTAAGACCGCAGTTAAGGTCACCAAGCCAACCGTTCTTTTCCCACACCGGTGTATCTGTTGGTTTACCCTGGAGGTTATTAAGAATCGTTCTGTGCATAAGTGCGTGTAAATCGTTAATAAGTTGATTTGAACAGTTAAATTCACTTATAAAATTTACATCATTTGCTACCTTGTAAAGAACAATATCATCACTTGTTATGTTTTGAGAACAACCTGCAATCTCGATATATTTAAAGCCTTTATAGCTGAATTTAGGCTCAAAATAACATTCCTCTCCGTTACTTATAAATGTATCGTGCTGAATGTAGTTTTCAGGCCACCAGTTACCATCGTGACCTTCGCCTTTACCTATTTTTTGGAATGTACCATCTTTTCTTAACTGCTCCATATATGTAACAGTAATTTCTGTATCTTTGGGAACATCAAATCTTATTTTAGCCCAACCTGTAATCATTTCAGGTGCAGTCACTATATAAGAGCCATCGCTCATTTTTTTAATTTCTTTTACTTTATATTCTTTAATTCTTCTTATAGGCTCGGCTTCTTGTAAAGTGAGTTTTCCTGTTGGTGCTTGGGCTAAAATTACATCTTTAAATACTAAATCAGTATTTCTCATATCATGAGTTTCGCCACAATAAATACTGTTTTTTGTAATAATACCATTTGTCGCAACTTTAAAGCTTTCATCACTTTTTATTATTTCAGTTGTATTGTCGGTGTACTCAATAACTAAATCGAGAATTAACCTTGGTGTATTTCTCCACGATGCTTTGTGCCAGTTCCACACTGTTGTAAATTCATTATAAAAGCTGTTGCCAAGCTCAACAGTAATTTCATTTTCATTTTCTCTTAAAAGAGCAGTAACATCAAATGCTCTGTAATAAATGGTACTGCTGTATTGTGAATGTGTAGGATTAAGCACACTGTCATCAGGTAAATTACCATTTATTTTCGCTTCAAAAAAACCTAAACCGCAAATGTACAGTGTGGCGGATTTCACCGACTTTTCTATTTTAAAAGCCTTTTTAAAAAATGGTGCAAATCTGTCGCTGATATTATTTGTAGCAGCAATCCACTTGCCTGTAAATTTATAATTTTTCATAAAAAATCACCTTAATTCGTAGTCGATAATTTCCGATAACGAAGATTTTTGCATATCATATATACTTGCCGTTTTATATTCAAAGTCATAATCATAAAAATCAAAATCTTCGTTTTGAACATCAAGTTTTTCATTTGAACAACTTAAAAATGCAGAATATCTTATCCTCTTTTTTTCATTTGTCACTTCATCTGTAATTCTCTTTTGTTTAATAACTTCAGTACCAAAAACGAAAAGTTTTAACATAAAAGCAATTACTTCGTTGTGACTTTTTAAATAATATTCTACACTTTCGCCTTGTCTTTCGCAAGTGTCACCAATATAAGAAAGCAAGAGCCACATCGTGCAGTTACACACCCAGTTTTTAATTCTGAAATCAATATCTTTATCTGTCTTTTGGGCTTCCGCTTTACCTGTATCAAGATAAACTCCTATTGTTTCAATAAATTTTTCCACCTTTTCTTTTTCAAACCCGGGAAAATCCTCTTCGCTTAAATCATCAACATAATCGCAGAAAATATCGTAAACATCTCCGCCATAAAAAAGGTGAGGATTATAACAATACTCTGTTTCACCGGTTGTTTTAAAATCAAGCGAATTATCGCTTATATTAAAAATTGGTTTTCTTATTTTTTTATTATTCACTTCAAAAATTACTGATTTTGAATAATATAAGAAATCTTCTATTTCCTTTGGTATATAAATAGTTCTGTAATTTTTATCACTTTTAAGTGCTTCAACTATTTTTTCAATACACTCTTTTTCAAATAGATTTTCACCGGATAATTCCGACCAGAAGAACGCAATATTATTGTAACCCAATAACAAATTATCGGGAGTTTTATCAGAATAACGAGATATTGCATATAAATCATCTAAATATATATTCCTGTTACCGCTTCTTAAAAGATTGTTTTTTCTTTGCTTACATTTATTGAATGTATAGTCATTATATGGGTAAAATGACGCTAATTTCTTAAAATCATCATCGGTGGAAACCTGGCGAAAAACGCCTAAAAAATTATCCCTCCACAAATTATACTCTGAAAAATCAGTCACACAAATCACGCTCCAATCTTGATTTATGTGATTTTTTATTTTCTTTGATATTAGAAAGTCTTTCAGAAATTTCCAATATCAAATCATTCGTTGCCATCATCATAAACGGGTCGCCTGTGTATTCTAAATTATTATCATAAAGATAAAAACGAATGCAATACCAAAGACCATCTGCTATTTCTGAAAGATAATTATAATCAAAGTCTTTATACAACGAATTGAATGCTTCAGTTAAATTTGGTGGCAATTTATTTTTGCTTTTTTCAGGCATACCTTCCCATATTCTGTAAAACACGCTTTTTGTTTTATCATGAATATACTCTTTAGAAACTGAACCCATAAATGTTTTTAAAAGTTTTATTACACCTAAAAAAGTGTAGTCCTCTTTACGACATTCACTCATTAAAAAACCGATAATCACATAAAGCATATTTTTGATGGTAACAGAATCTTTTTCTGTAAATTCACGTGAAAATACAGGCGAAACACTTTCATCAAACGATTTATAGTAGTCAATTATTTTGTTTACAAACTCATTTATTACTTTTAATTCTTTTGAATCATCTTTGAATGAAAACTCCGGAAAACCACGAACAGCAATGTGGGTTAAGTAAACATTATAACCATAAACCTGGTTTTTGAGGTTTTCTATCAAATCCTGGTATTTTTTACTTTCATCCTTTAAAACCTTATATTTTTCAATATTTGTCATAATTTTCCCCTTTCAATTTTTTGTAAACATAATACTATATTTACCAACTATTGTCAATATGACTATTTCGCTGTGACGTTTCTTTGACTTTGAAAAAATGTGTGGTATAGTAAAGACAGAACGAAACACAAAACCAAAACGAAAGGAGCAAGGCAAATGAAAAACATAAACCTCAATAAACATCTGCTGGTCTAACCCCGCACAGAGATGCGGGGGAACAAAAAACTAAAACTGAAAGGAAAAAGACTCATGACAAACATAAATCTCAATAAGCATCTGCTGGTCTAACCCCGCACAGAGATGCTGGGGAACAAAAAAATAAATAACTGAAAGGAAAAAGACTTAT
>JAFSBS010000306.1 GCA_017437165.1 Clostridia bacterium | reverse complement strand
TTTATATAACTGTATTGTTAGTTTTAAATGTCTGGCACGATGTAGATGTATTTCATCATAAACACTATGATATTTATCAACAGCATCAAAATATTTATCACCTATGTGTCCTGTGTAAATATTATAAATAATAAAAAGTGCGGCGTGAAAGAAAAATGTATAAATAACTGCCGAATCATCTAAAATGAAATTAAATAAAAAACTTGCCCCGATAAATAAAACTTGTAAAAAAATAAAAACTCTATTATAGTTTATAATTTTATTTGCAGAAACTCTTGCTTTTATAGCTCTCTCATTTTTTGTCATATACAATCCCTCCTCCACATTCATTATACCCCAAACAAAAAAGATTGTCAATATTTTAACATACTTATAAGAACAATCAAAAATCCTATCATTTCAAGTCAAAACCGACTTCAAATGACAGGATGATTTTTTCTTTAAATGATATCTGATTCCTATTTCCTGTTTCCTGCTTCCTGACACTACTTGCAACTTGCAACTAAAAACTCATTTTTTCTTTGATTCAAGAAGATTGAATTTTGAAAGAGCAAATACACCAAGAATGCTTACAATAATTGTAACAAAGAGAAGTGTACCGGCACCAAGTGTTGGTGAAAACACAAGAACAACACAACCTACAAATAAAGGAAGAATAGAAATTCTCCAGTATTTACGAAGATATGACGCTAAAAGTGCACCAAAAAGTGCAGGAGTAACTCTGTCAAATGCAGGTGCTAAAATTGAGTCGGGGTCAGTAAGTTTTCCAAGGAATGGAGCAAAAGCTAAAACACCAACTGCAATAATAATTGTTGTTACAATAGCTGAAACACCAATAGCAATAGTAGAAATTACTTCGCCTTCTTCTGAGTTTGCTTTTACATTTGCAGATTTCATTGCATTAACACCACAAGGAAGTTTAAGGTTTGTAATGTTACCTGTAACGAAACTTAAGTATGTACCACCGGCACCGAGCATTGGGGTGTAAGTAATAACTTCAACAACTGCTGAAATCCAGAAAATAGGTATAACCTTTAAAAGTGCAGAAAATAAACTGCTCATTTCAGGCCAAGCGTTATAATAAACAGAAATTGCAAGAGGTACAGAGAAAAGAACCGCAAGAGCTGTAACACTCCAGATTCTGCCCCAAGTGTGAACTTTATCGTAATAAGTCTTTTTCATTTTACAGCACCCCTTTCTTAATTAAACCAACTGTGTGTTACAAGTTCTGCCGGTAAAACAGATGTAAGTAATACCGCAGCACCCATAGCACCGAACATTGCAAGTGGCATAACGAATGGTTCAAACTTCTTTAAATTGAATTTAGTCGCGATTGTTTCAAGAAGTAAGTAAAGAAGAACTGCAACTATAAGAACAGCAATTGAAAGGAAACCACCATCAGTTTTGCCATCACTTGATTTACCATTTATAGATGTAGCAACAAAAGCGGTAATAATACCTATAAAAGCAGCTGCAGATATGTAGTCACCTAATTTACCGACTTTACTGTCGCCGCTTAAAGCACCACCGATTTTACTGTGAAGTTTTTTACAGAGAATTGGCATAAGC
>JAFSBS010000305.1 GCA_017437165.1 Clostridia bacterium | reverse complement strand
ACAGCAGCCTTGTATTCCATACCTGTACCAACTATTGGAGATTCTGTTTTAAGAAGCGGAACTGCCTGACGCTGCATGTTAGAACCCATGAGTGCACGGTTCGCGTCGTCGTTCTCAAGGAATGGAATCATTGCAGTAGCAACTGAGAATACCATCTTTGGAGAAACGTCCATATAATCAGCAACTGTAGGAGCAACTTCTCTGAATTCGTCACGATAACGAACTGTAACACGGTCATTGATGAAGTGACCATCATTGTCAAGTGGTTCGTTAGCCTGTGCAACGCAGTAGTTGTCTTCTACGTCAGCAGTCATATATTCAACTTCATCTAAAACCTTACCTGTTTTCTTATCGATTTTACGGAAAGGAGCTTCAATAAAGCCGTATTTGTTAATTCTTGCGAATGTTGCAAGATATGAGATAAGACCGATGTTAGGACCTTCAGGAGTTTCGATAGGACACATACGACCATAGTGGCTGTAGTGAACGTCACGAACTTCGAAACCTGCGCGGTCACGAGAAAGACCACCCGGGCCGAGTGCTGAAAGTCTTCTCTTATGAGTAAGTTCTGCAAGTGGGTTTGTCTGGTCCATAAACTGTGAAAGTGGAGAAGAACCAAAGAACTCTTTGATTGCAGCAATAACCGGTCTGATATTTATAAGTGCGGAAGGAGTTGCCTTGTCTGGTTCCTGAGCCTGAAGAGTCATTCTTTCGCGAATAACTCTTTCCATTCTTGTGAAACCAATTCTGAACTGATTCTGAAGAAGTTCACCAACAGAACGGATACGACGATTACCAAGGTGGTCAATATCATCGATTGTGCCTAACTCATTACCAAGGCAGTTAAGATAGTTGATTGTAGCAAAAATATCATCAATTGTGATAGTTTTTGGAATAAGTGCGTCGCAGTTTTCTCTCATTTTTTCATAGAGTTCTTCACCGCTGTCACCATACTGATTTATAAGGTCTGAAAGTACGCTGAAACATACCTTTTCATTTATAGCAATTTCTTCAAGTTGCTCTGCTGTAAAGCCCTTTACGAAATCCATTGGGTCAACCATACCATTAGAAATAACTTTAACTTGTCTTTCCTCAACAGTAAGTATTACTTCTTTAATACCGGCTCTGTCGATTTTATCTGCCATTTCTTTAGATATTTTTTCGCCTTCATCTAAAAGGAGTTCGCCTGTCATCGGGTCAAAAACAGGAGCAGCAAGAATTCCACCTGCTATTCTCTCTGCAATAGCAAGTTTCTTATTGTATTTATAGCGACCAACTCTTGAAATATCGTATCTGTGTGGGTCGAAGAAAAGACCGTCAAGATGACTTTGTGCAGTTTCGAGTGTTGGTGGTTCGCCCGGACGAAGTTTTTTGTAAACTTCAAGTAAAGCTTCCTCTGTATTCTGTGTTGTATCTTTTTCGAGAGTTGCTTCAATTCTGTCATCATCACCGAAGAACTCACGTATTTCAGCATTAGAACTTAAACCTAATGCTCTTATAAATGTTGTAATAGGGAGCTTTCTGTTTTTGTCAATTCTTACATTGAATATGTCATTCTGGTCTGTTTCATATTCAAGCCACGCACCTCTGTTAGGAATAACAGTAGTTGTGAAAAGTTTTTTACCGTTTTTGTCAAATGTATTGCCGTAGTAAACACCAGGTGAACGAACGAGCTGTGAAATGATAACGCGTTCTGCACCATTGATAACAAAAGTACCACTGTCGGTCATAATAGGGAAGTCACCCATATAAACCTCGTTATCTTTAATCTCGCCTGTTTCCTT
>JAFSBS010000304.1 GCA_017437165.1 Clostridia bacterium | reverse complement strand
GTTATTAAAAAATAATGAATACATATTACTTTAACACTAAAGATATTGGCGAATATATTGGCAAATTATCTTGCGGGGACAGGGTTTATTTGTCGGGCGAAATTTATACCGCGCGCGATGCGGCACACAAAAGGTTTTTTGAACTGCTTGAAGATAACCGACCACTGCCCTTTCAAATTAAAAATTCTGTAATTTATTACAATACCGACAAATCCTAATTCAGCGGTGCTGAATCGGGATTGAAGTAAGAAGTAATAGTAAAGAGTGAAGAGGTGAGAATGCGAAAAACAATCTTATTGTTTATTTTCTTTTGCAGTATTTAAAGACGAAACAAGAATTCGTTTTATTTCAAGACAATCACTTAATAAGGACTCGCCTTCTTTTTCTGTTATATATTCCGATAAAATCAAAAGTCTTAACCAATATTCCGTTTCAGCAGTTTCTTTTAATGAAATCTGAAGTTTTGCAATAAAATCTGCTTTACTCACACCATAAATAGCTTCGTTTGCATTTGCACCGATACTTGTAGCACTTCTTATAATCTGTTTTGAAATGATTGTTTCTTTTTTCTCTCTAACAAGATATTTATTAAGTTTTACTATTCTTGCTGCGAATAATAAAGATTTTTCTAGTAATAACTATCCTGTGCCATAAGACCGCCCTTTTAGATAATAGATAATAAATAATAGAGAATAGAGAATAGTACAAAAGCGCACCAAATATCTTTTATCTATTCTTTATTCTCTATTATCTCTTATCTTAGCCACCTCGTGTGGCACTTTTGGTGCCGGTGGTGGGACTCGAACCCACACGATGTCGCCATCAACGGATTTTGAGTCCGTCACGTCTGCCAATTCCATCACACCGGCATATTTTTTTCAACTGTTGTATTATATATGAAAACTTTAAAAAAATCAATACTATTACAAATATTTTGCTTAAATATCGTAAAATATAACAGTTTTCATTTTAAAATATTTATGATATTATTGTATTATAGAATTAAATTTACAGTTATTATAGAAACAGGAGAAACATTTTGAAAGCATCTAAAAAAACAAAAACAAGCAATCTTATTAAAAGATTATTACCTTATTACAAAAAACACATAGGTACATTAAGTTTTGACTTATTCTGTGCCGCTCTCACCACGCTTTGTGAATTAGCGTTACCGATGATAGTACGTTCAATTACAGGCACAGCGACGGAAAGTCCTCAAAATCTTACGATTCAATTCATTTTAATGCTTGGCGGAGTTTATATTATTTTAAAAATAATTGATGCTCTTGCTTACTATTATATGTCATCAATCGGGCATATAATGGGTACAAAAATAGAAACTGAAATGCGAAAAGATTTTTTTGGTCATCTTCAGAAATTGCCATTTTCATTTTATGATGATGCAAAAGTCGGTACTTTAATGTCGAGAATAACATCTGACCTTTTTGATGTTACAGAATTTGCACACCACTGTCCCGAAGAATTTTTTATAGCGGGGATTAAAATTATTGCATCTTTCTCAATTTTAGCATTTATGAATGTTCCGTTGACACTCATAATGTTCTCTGTATTACCTGTTATGATTATAATTCTTACACATTTCAATCACAAAATGCGTTCCGGTTTTAAGGAGTCAAGAAAAAAAGTTGGTGAATTGAACAGTCAGATTGAAGACAGTCTTTTGGGAATCCGTGTTGTAAAATCTTTCTCAATTTTAGCATTTATGAATGTTCCGTTGACACTCATAATGTTCT
>JAFSBS010000303.1 GCA_017437165.1 Clostridia bacterium | reverse complement strand
GCTTCTTTAAGCAGACTTTCTGAGCCTGGACCATAATATTCTTTTTCGATGTTACCTAAAAGTCCATCGGTAGGAAGAATATCTATTACGGATGTATGCTGAATAGCATCGATTACGTTAACGTTGTTTTTAATAACGTCGTAAATTGTAGGGCTTTCACGGGTTTCCGCACCAACACTATAAGAAAAATAGCTTTGTTTATCAAAATCTACGCCAAGTACTTTGTAGTTTTTGTGTTTTAAGCAAACAGCAATAGCGTTTGCAGATGAGGTTTTACCTACGCCGCCTTTTTCATTTATCAAAGAAATTATCTTTGCCAAGAAAATCACTCCTTAATATTTTATTATAACATATACCCCGGAAAAATAAAAGAGTAATTATAAAAAATTATATAAATAAAAAAATTCAAAAAAAATTTTTTTTTTACTTTAGTTTTTTGAAAATCGTAGAACAATTATAAGTGAGATATAAAAACATGACCAGAAATGCGTCGTGTTGACAGCTAAAACTAATATAAGGAGGCAAATATTGTGGATATAAATTCAATCAGAAATTATTACACAAGAAACAATGTTAACAGCGTTTATACAAAGGATGTTAACACAAAAAGTGCAGATTCTGTTATCAAAACTTCATCATCAAATGTAGATGTTGTTGATTTTGGTGCAAAAGGAACTGAAAAAACAACTTATGACAAAGCAGTTATGAATTATAAAGTTGCTTATAACAAACCAACTGATTCTGCTAAAATCAAAGAATTAAAAGAAAAATATCAAGGAGACGCTTGTCCGATATCTTCTTCAGAAATTGCAGGTGCAATAATGAGCAATGTTATCGGCTTTAATCGCTGATGTTGTTTTTCGGAGGAGTTTATGAACCAGAATATCGTTGAATATAAAACTGTTTTAGAAGAATGTCTTGTTGAGTGTAAAAAAATGCTTGACTTTGAGTCACAAAAGAGAAAAGCACTTTTAGATAGCGATGTTAACAATTTAACTGCAGTGCTTCAGGCTCAACAGGCAACTATGATGAAACTCGAAAACATTGAAAAGAAAAGAATTGCTGCTCAGGAAAAGGCTGGTTTCGGTGAAATGAAAGCCGATGCAATTATTGAGAAGATTGAAGATGCCGCGCAGAAAAACAGTTTTACTTCTACAGTAAATGAATTAAGAACGATTGTTGAGGAGATTCAGAGTCTCAACAAGATTTCAATAGATATTGCAAAATCTAATCTTAAAATAGCAAATACGATTTTGCAGCAACAACAGGCTGACAATACAGGTGTTTATACATCATCAGGTGCGAATGCGAACTGGTCGAGTTCGTCATTTGAAGAAAAAATATAAGCGAGAGAAGTCGCGTAAGTATATCAAAACAAAAAAATACAAAAGGTGCGTGAAATCGGACATTTAAGGCACATTTGGTTCGAATACACCCACCTCTAAGGAGTGTTACAATTGAGACCTACCTTTATGGGCATTGAAACTGCCAAAAGTTCAGTTTTTACAAATCAGAAATCATTGGATATTGTTGGTAATAACCTTGCCAATGTTGATACAGATGGTTACACAAGACAAAGAGTTGACAGAGCGGTTGTAGCTGTTAACACATCAACACAACGTGTTGCGTATGATGGAATCGGTCTTGCGGGTCAGGGTGTTAAGGCAACCAGCATCACTCAGATGAGAGATGCTTTCCTCGATAAAAGATTCAGAGAAGAAAATGCACAGGCATCTTTCCACGAACAGTCAGCAACAATTCTCAAAGATATACAGAGTGCTTTAGGCGATGGTGCTGATATTACAGACCAATCAGGTCTTATGGGTGCTATTGAGCAGATTTATACAAACCTTCAGAATTTTATAAGTTCACCTGTTTCTGACTCGGAAGCAAACCTCGTAATGTCTGCGTTCAAAAATCTTACACAAGTTCTTTCACAGATGAATGCAAGACTTGACAATGTGCTTAAACAACAATACACAGATATGTCTGTTACTATTGATAAAACAAACAGTATATTAGAACAGATTGCTCACATCAATAAAACTCTTCGTGATAATATTGCAACTGATAATGATTATCAGGCAAACGAGCTTTTAGACCAGAGAAACTTACTTCTTGATGAACTTTCAGAGTACTGTGATATTCACGTTACTGAAAATATGGATGGAACAATTTATGTTGACATTGGTGACCACAATGCAATTGATGGTGTTAAATACAACGTTCTCAACCTTTATCAGAATCAGGATGGTACAGTAGCTGTTACCTGGAGTGATACAGGTAAGAATGTAGGGCTTACAGGTGGTACAATTCACGCTTATGTTGAATTCCTTAATGGTCGCGGTCCTTGTATGCAGAGTGGTAATGAAACTTCTGCAAATGGTCTTATGTATT
>JAFSBS010000302.1 GCA_017437165.1 Clostridia bacterium | reverse complement strand
TTCAAGCCAAGGGATTATGACCGTGAAGAGCGGATTGCATTACAAAAAATTGTTTCTGGTACACCAGTAACACGAAAACTTATACCTCAGGAAAAATTAGTTAAATTAACTTATAGTTATGTTGTCAGAAATATAAGAATAGGCAGAACTGCTGCTCAGAATGTTAATACAACAAAGTATCCACAGGTCTTTTTTAAATCTCTTAAAGACTTGATTGTTACAACTGAAAATCTTGTAAGAATTGAACCATACTGGCGTTTTGATGGTAGAGGTCCGTCGGAACAATTAGAGGATTTGAACAATCGTAAGGATGCAATAATCAAAGGCTTTTTAAACGAGAGCTTTACTACGCTTGTTACAGAAATGGAAAAAAAGAGTTCTCCTTCTCAAAAACAAAAAATGTTTAATGAGTATCAACAAGCGTTAATTAATAATAAAGAAATTTTAGGTGAAGAAAATTTTGAGTTTTTCAAAAAAATGTGCTATGAAAAATTGAATGTTGTTGATGAAAAGAGTGAATAATTTTCACTCTTTTTTGTTTTCTTTTTGGAATTTAAAAAATATTTGGCAAGGTGTACAAATTTAGTGTGTTTATATTCTATTTTTCGTCATCAGTTTTATTGACGATTCTATTGACTTTAAAGTTGTAAAATGTTAAAATTTAAACATAGATTTCTATTGAGATTTATGTCTGATTGTTACTGACGGAAAGGGGACTAAAATAATTCCCGAGTGGAGCACCACACGGAACTTTCAGGCTATATTGCCGACCGTCTGGGCACACTTGTTTTTTGAGCGAGTGCGCCTTTTTTGTTTTCTTGTAAATAAACATTTGAAAGGATGTTAATATTATGAAAAAAGTTGCTATTATTATGGGTAGTGACAGTGACCTTCCGATAGCAGAAAAAGCAATAAACACTTTAAAAGATTTTAATGTTCCATTTGAAGTTCATGTTTTCTCTGCTCACAGAACTCCTGTTGAAGCAAAAGAATTTAGTGAAAATGCAAAGAAAAATGGTTTTGGTGCAATTATTGCTATCGCAGGGATGGCGGCGCATCTTGCGGGTGCTATTGCAGCGAATACAACACTTCCTGTAATCGGTATTCCTGTGAAATCTGCGAATTTGGGTGGTATGGAAGCATTGCTTTCGACTGTTCAGATGCCATCAGGTATTCCTGTAGCAACTGTTGCTATTGATGGTGGTGTAAATGCTGCTCTTTTAGCACTTGAAATTTTGGCAGTGGCTGATGATTCTTTGGCAGAAAAACTTATTGCTAGAAGAAAGAATGATACAGCAGTTGTTTTAGAAAAAAATAAAGCGATTGAAGAAAAATTTAATAACTGAACGGAGGAACTGAAATGGGTGGTTTTTTTGGTGTTGTATCTGAGAATGATGCAGTGCTTGATGTTTTTTTCGGCACTGACTACCATTCACATCTTGGCACCAGACGTGCTGGTATGGCAGCGGTGAATAATGAAATCGGTTTACAAAGAAAAATTCATAAAATTGAAAATTCTCCATTCAGAACAAAGTTTGAAAATATTTTGAATGAGATGAGTGGTAACGCTGCTATTGGTTGTATCAGTGACTCTGACCCGCAGCCATTACTAATTTGTTCAAATTTAGGTAACTATGCAATTTGTATGGTTGGTGTTATAAATAATTCTGATGCACTTGCAAAGCAGTATTTATCATTTAGTGGTGGTCACTTCAGTGGCATGAGTGGTGGTAAAATAAATTCTTGTGAATTGGTTGCTGCTATGATTAACCAAAAAAGTAGTTTTACCGAAGGTATAAAGTTTGCGCAAGATGTCATTGAGGGTTCTGCTTCAATTCTTATTCTTACCGAGAGTGGAAAATTGATTACAGCAAGAGATAAAATGGGTAGAATTCCTGTTATACTTGGTAAGCGTGACGATGGTTTTTGCGTTTCGTTTGAAGATTTCGCCTTTAAAAAACTTGGGTATGAAGATTATAAAGAACTCGGCCCCGGTGAAGTTGTTGAAATCACAAGCAGAGGTGTTAAAGTTTTAGCAGAACCAAGAGAGAAAATGAAAATTTGTGCATTTCTCTGGTCTTACTATGGTTATTCAACATCTTGCTATGAAGGCAGAAATGTCGAGGCTATGAGATATGAAAACGGTAATATAATTGCTGCGGCAGATAAAGAAAAAGGTGTTGCACAAGATATTGACTATGTTGGTGGCGTTCCTGATTCAGGTACTCCACATGCAATTGGATATGCAAACGAAAGTGGCATTCCTTTTGCGAGACCATTTATTAAATATACACCAACATGGCCAAGGAGCTTTATGCCATCCAATCAAAGAGAACGTAATATGGTTGCAAAAATGAAACAGATTCCTGTTCATGAACTCATACAAGATAAAAAACTTCTGTTTGTTGATGATAGTATCGTGAGAGGTACTCAGCTTCGTGAAACTGTTGAGTTCCTTTATGAAAATGGCGCAAAAGAAGTTCATATGCGTTCAGCTTGTCCACCGATTATGTTTGGTTGTAAATATCTTAACTTCTCAAGAGCAAATTCAGAAATGGAACTTATTACAAGAAGTACTATTTACGAACTTGAAGGCGAAGAAGGCGCAAAACATCTTGATGAGTATAGTGATGCTTCAACCGAACGCGGTGCGAAAATGAGAAAAGTGATTTGCGATAAACTGCATTTCGCATCGCTTGAATTCCAGTCACTTGACGGGCTTATTAAAGCAATTGGTCTTCCGGCAGACAGAGTTTGTACTTACTG
>JAFSBS010000301.1 GCA_017437165.1 Clostridia bacterium | reverse complement strand
TCTTTTTAACACTTCCTGAAGGTACAACCAACACACTCTCAAATGGTGGTAGTTTTACACAGATTGATGATAATAATATAGATGCCCCTCTTTTTTCAAAACAAGATTTAACTTTAAATGGTAGTGGTAGTTTAACTGTTACTTCTCCCAATGGTAGTGGTGTAGTTTGTAAAGATGATTTAGTTGTTACAGGCGGTGAATATATTGTAAATTCTGCTTCTCACGGTTTTGAAGCAAATGACAGTGTGAGAATTGCAAATGCTACTTTTACAATAGATGCAGGTAAAGACGCTATACATTCAGAAAATACTGAAGATAACGAAAAAGGGTTTGTTTATATTGCAAGTGGAACTATAAAGGGTGAAGCAGAGGGAGATGGTATTTCTTCCGGTTCTTATATGCAAATTGAAAATGGGACAATAGATTTAACAGTCGGTGGTGGCAGTGTAAATGGCAGTAAAGAACAGTCTGAGTCGTTTGGTGGTTTTATGGGTGGTGGCAGACCAGGCGGAATGAAACCAGGCGGAATGCAACCTGACAGAAAACAACAGGGTGATTTCACTAACAGTACAACTACAACAGAGGAAGACGGTACAAGTATGAAAGGTTTAAAAGCTACAGGCAGTTTAGTTGTTTCTGGTGGTAATATAACTATAAATTCTGCAGATGATTCTGTGCATTCAGATAATTCTGTCATTATAAATGGTGGTAGTTTAAATATTTCTTCAGGTGATGATGGTATTCACGCTGAAGAAAAACTGACTGTAAATGCAGGGGAAATCAATATTACTGAGAGTTATGAAGGTTTAGAGGCATTACACATTGAAATAAGCGGTGGCGATATTAAAATGGTATCAAGTGATGACGGTCTCAATGCTGCAGGTGGTACAGATCAGAGTGGATTTACAGGTGGTCGTGATGGTATGTTCAGCGGTGGCGGACCAGGTATGAATGGTGGTATGTCGGGAAATTCAGGTGGTAGCATTAAAGTTTCGGGTGGTACACTTTATATTAAATCATCAGGCGATGGTATGGATGCTAATGGTACTTTAGAAATTTCAGGTGGTAATACGGTTGTTGTCGGGCCTACCGTGGGGGATACTGCAACACTGGATTACGATGTCAGTGGTGTTATCACGGGTGGAACATTCTTAGGCACAGGTGCCACGGGAATGGCACAGACTTTCAGTAATTCGGGTCAGGGTGTTATTGCTGTTAGTGTAGGTAATCGTTCAGCGGAAACTGAAATTGTGATAAGTGATATTAATGGTAACACCCTTATCACTAATACACCCGAACTTGATTTTGCATTAGTTATTCTTTCAACGCCTGAATTAGTTAAAGGCGAAACATACAAAATTCATATCGGTTCAGATGTTGCTGAGGTTGTAGCAAGTTAATAAAAATATTTGCATACAAAAAACACTCTTTGCCAATATTAATATTGGTAAGGAGTGATTTTTTGAATTTCAGAACAGATTTAACTTTAGAAAGAACAGAACTTGCAAAAGAAAGCGGAAAAGGAATAAAAAAAGAGTTTCGTCATAATGATTACAGCAATACAACAATTATTGATATTCTGAATACTGAAACTGCAGAAAAATTAGGGAAAGCAGTCGGAAAATACATTACAATTGAAATACCTGAATTAACATACCTTTCAGGCGAATTATCAAAAATAGTGGATGTAGTTAAAGAGTCGCTTAATATGTTGTTGCCTGAAAACGATGGTCTTGTCCTTGTTGCAGGTGTAGGCAACAGTGATATTACTGCAGATGCATTAGGTCCGTTTGTTGCATCAAAAATATTCTCGACAAGGCATCTTTCGGATGAATTGCAGAAAAATATTGGTTTTACAGAACCGCTTCGTCCGGTGTCTGCAATTTCTACCGGTGTTTTAGGTCAGACGGGACTTGAATCAAGTGAATATATAAAATGTATCGTAAATGAAATAAAGCCTTGTTGTGTTATAACAATTGATGCGTTAGCATCAAGAAGTGTAAAAAGATTAGGTAATACAATTCAGATGTCTGACACAGGTATTGCTCCGGGGTCAGGAATAAATAACAAACGAAAAAGAATTGATAAAGAATTTTTAGGTGTTCCTGTAATTGCAATAGGTGTGCCGACAGTTGTTGATGCGGTTACTTTAGCAGAAAGTGTTTTTGGGGCAACTGTGGAAAAAGAAACGGAAATTGATATGATTGTAACACCTAAAGATATTGATGTTTTAATAAAAAATTCAGCAGATTTAATAGGAATATCAATAAATTTGAGTTTACAGAAATCTTTGAGTTATGATGATTTGAAATCTTTGTTATAACTGAAAGTGCTGTAGCATAAAATATATTGCACTACTATTTTTAGGCGAAAGGCGTGTGCAATATGAATAATAAAAAAACAGGATTAAAAGGTTTTTTAAGTGTATTGGTTTCAATTTCTCTTGTTGTAGTAACTCTTGTGTTTTCAGGCGATATGGTTACTTCTTTAAGTGCGTTTACTCTTGGTGCTTTCAGTGTAATGACAAGTGTAGCCGAGTTTAAATCGGAAAATGAAAAATTAAATTTATCAAAAGGGGATAATTATAATGTAATTGGTTTCGGTAATGGTCTTGAGACAAATATAAATGGTACTGATACCAGAACGCCCGAAGATATCGAGAAGATTATGGATGAAGCGGTATCCGCTTATGCGTCATTCACAAAAACGGGGGATATTGACGAAACACAACTTGGAGCAACAAGCAGTAATACAGTTTATAAAAATGTAGCCGTAAATAATAAGACAGAAACAAAATCTGTTAACATAAAAAAAGAACTTTCTAAAAGACCAAGTTTTGGCAAAATAACAAAAGATGAGCCTTATATTTTAATTTATCATACCCACACGACAGAGGGCTATGAACTTTTAGATAAAGGTTGGTATTCAAGTGATTATGACTCACGCACAAAAGATGTAAATAAAACAGTTGTGCGTGTCGGTGAAGAAATTACCGAACGATTAGAAAAATCAGGGTTTAAGGTAATTCACGATAAAACGATTTATGATGCAAGTTACAATGGTGCTTATGGTCGTTCACTTAAAAATGTAGAAAAATTCCTTGAAGAAAATCCGTCGATCGTAATTACTTTAGATGTTCACCGTGATGCAATTCATTATGATAGTGGTACAAGGTGTAAACCAACTGCTGAAATAAATGGTAAAAAAGCGGCGCAGGTTATGATTATAACTGGTGCAGAAGAGGGCGAAATAACAGATTATCCTGATTGGTCACAAAATCTTACCTTTGCGGTTGCTCTGCAGAATAAGGTTGAAGAAAATTACAAAGGGCTTATGAGACCGGTGTTTTTTTGTCAAAGGAAATATAATATGCACGTGACACCTTGCTCATTACTTTTAGAAATGGG
>JAFSBS010000300.1 GCA_017437165.1 Clostridia bacterium | reverse complement strand
CACGCTTCATACTATGTAACAAACTTAATTTTGGTTACAAATTATTTAATAAGTCCTAAAACAATATCTGTAATTTGTTCTTTTGCATTTAATGTTGCCATTTTTTTAGCATTATAACCAATCTCATTTAATTTATTCTTATCATTTATGAGTTTATTTATTTCTTCTAAAAGTCTGTCACCTGACAAATCTTTTTCCTCAATAATAACTGCGGCATTATTGTTCACGAGTGCCATTGCGTTATGATACTGATGATTTTCGGTAACATTGGGTGACGGAATCAAAATTGATGCTTTACCTAACGCCTGAAACTCTGAAAGAGAAGATGCTCCTGCACGACAAATAACAAGGTCCGAAGCAGAAAGGCAACGAGCCATATCATTTATATATTCTCTTATTTCAATGTTTTCAGCATTCTCTAAATCTACACCTTTTTCCTTCATCAAATCAGGCACCCAGAGTCCGTATTGACCGGTAGCAATAAGGAAGTTACAAGTATTATCTTTCCAGATTTTTGAAACAACATCTGTAACTGCTTCATTTATTGCTCTTGCACCTAATGAACCACCCATTGAAAGTATAAGTGGCTTATTGTCAAAACCTAATTCTTCTCTTGATTATACAGGGTCGGCTTCTAACAATTCCCCTCTTACGGGAAGTCCTGTAACTACCATTTTATTTTTTATGTTCATATGCTTTTTTGCTTCTTCTGCAGTAAGCATTACAACATCTACTTTTTCAGCTAACGCTTTATTTGTTATGCCGGGATAAGCATTCTGTTCGTGAATAGCTGTAGGAACACCCATTTTTGCCGCCATTCTCACAACCGGTCCGCTTACATACCCACCAAAACCAACTACTACATCAGGCTTGAATTCATTTATTATCTTTTTAACCGCACCACCGCTTTTTAAAAGCCGTGTAACAGTTTTTAAATTTGCTTTAATTGCATCAGGTGAAAAACTTCTTTTAAACCCACTTATTTCAATTGTTTTTAACGGAAAACCTGCTTCAGGTACTATTTTGGATTCAATTCTGTCAGGTGTACCAACAAAACAAATTTCTGCTTCGGGGTGTCTTTTTTTTATTTCACCCGCTACTGCCAACGCAGGATTTACGTGACCACCTGTGCCACCTGCCGCTATTAAAACTTTCATCTAACTCACCACTATTTAAAATGTTTCTTTATTTTGTGTAACTTTTCTGCTTTTAGATTTTCTGAACGTATATACTTTAGGCATATTCGCCTGCCTCGAAACAGACAGGACAACACCCATTTCTACAAGACAGATAATCATTGATGAACCACCATAACTGAAAAACGGTAAACCTATACCGGTATTAGGAAGTGTATCAGTAACAACGGCAACATTAAGTGCAACCTGAAGCGCTAAATGTAACACCATACCAAAAGCGATAAGTGCGCCAAAACGGTCCCTTGCACGCATACCGATAATTATACCACGCCAGATAAGTGCTGCATATAAAAGCAGAATACCTGTCGCACCAACAAAACCTAACTCTTCACATACGATTGCGAAAATAAAGTCATTCTGTGGCTCTGAAACATAAAGATATTTCTCTTTAGAATTACCAAGACCCGCACCAAAGAAACCACCTGAACCAATTGCATAAAGTGACTGATTAGTCTGCCAACGGGCACCTGTCGGTTCATATTCTTTATCTAACCACGCTTTAATTCTTTCCGCCATATAATCACGAAGAAGCGGAATGTTCTCATATTCAAAAATAACAACTACAACTAAAATTACTGCTAAAATACCACCGATAATAAACCACCTTGCTCTGCCCTCACCAAGCCAGAGCATTATAACGCCAATACCTAAAATGAGAATTGTACCTGACAAATGGCTTTCGGCAGCAACAAACACAGCAATACCAAGAACTATAAGGAGATAATAAAATAATGTTGTCGTACCTTGTGTAATTAAAACTCTTTTGCCGGAAATTTCGTAAATACTTCTTGCAAGCGGAACTCTCGAAAGTTTACTGCAAGTAAGTTTTTTGTAATCTTTGTCAAGACCTCTCGCCAGAAACAATATCAGTACAAATTTCGCTATTTCAGATGGTTGAAATGAAAAAGAACCAATATAAATCCATCTTTTTATACCGTCTTCTGATGGGATTAAAAGAACTGCTATAAGACAAATAAGTGCAAACCCCATACCAAGTACACTTAAATCTTTAAGTTGATGATAATCGAATTTTGAAACAACATATAATACAGCAATTCCGGCAACAGCAAAAAACAACTGTCGGGTAAAATAGTAAAGTGGATTGTTACCTTTTATATTATAATACGCGTAAAAATAACTTGAAGAAAGCAACATTACAAGCCCTATAGAGAGAACGAGTAAAAGAATTAAAAAGAATGGTAAATCCATACTGTTTTTAATCCAGGAATCTTTCAATATAGTTTTTAATTTATTAAGATTCATTTACTTTCCTCCTTACTTAATATTTTTAATTTTTATTTTAAATTACCAAAATAGAAAAGTGCTATTGCTATTGCACCACCGATAAAGGTTACAAATGTGAAAATCTTACAGATTTTAGTTTCTTTCCAACCACAAAGTTCAAAATGATGATGAATTGGTGCCATCTTAAAAATTCTTTTACCGTGCGTTAATTTGAAGTAACCAATCTGTATAATATCTGAACCAAATTCTGCTACATATATTATACCAACTAAAAGTATTATGAACGGACAATCTACCGCGTATGCAAGAGCGACAATCATACCACCCAAAAACATTGAACCGAGGTCACCCATCATAACTTTTGCCGGGTGCCAGTTCCAGATTACATAACCAACAAGACCACCCATTAAAGATGCGGATAAAAGACTTGCACCAAAACAATTGCGAAGACCTGCAATAACTATAAAACAAGCCGCCGCTGCTGCAGTTACAGAAGCACAAAGTCCATCGACACCATCTGTAAAGTTTACTGCATTTGTTGTGCAATAAATAACAATAATACCAATAACCCAGAAGAAAATCTTTGTTTCTACCATACCTATAAAAGGAATAAACATAGCACCGGTCGGGTTATCTAAATAAAGTGTCAACAAATAACCGAGCATTACGATAATCTGAAGAATTGATTTTTGTTTTATAGAAAGCCCCATATTACGCTTTTTAACTGCTTTTATATAATCATCAAGGAATCCTATAAAAGCAAAGCCGAGTGCCATAATAATACCTGCAAACAACTTAACTTTCATTGAGTCTGAT
>JAFSBS010000299.1 GCA_017437165.1 Clostridia bacterium | reverse complement strand
CCCCAACCAAGATGAACACCATCTTTATTTCCTGTTATATATAAATTATTAAGAAAAATATTTTTAAAAGCACTTATCTGAATTGCATAATCTTTTTCGAGCAATCCGTGACACTCGAAATCATCGATTTTCAAATTTTCAACATAAATCATTGCGACCTGCGCACGTAAGCCTGCAATTCGACTGTTCACACCAAAGTCGTCGCTTTCAATACCATTACACTCAAGATGCAATCCGATAATTTCAATGTTATAGTTGTATTCGCCCAAAACAGCACCTTTATTTATAAAAGCGTTACCATTAACTCCACTTACACTTGCTTCGCGCCTGAGAATTACACCTTCTGCGAATACAAGTTTTGTATTATCTCCAATTTCAATTTGTTCGGAGATTTTATAAATACCGGGAACAGTAACCTGAATCACTCCACCATTATCAATTGCTTGTTGAAAAACTTCGGAGTTTTTATATGGGTTGTTTTCAGGCGAAAATCCATATTCGTTAGCATCAATCATAAATTTTATCCTTATAAATTAAAGTCGGTTTACTTAGGGTGAAATGAGTTATCCGAACCTGCCTAAAAGCGAGTATTTTCAAGTCTTTTTGGCGTTTCAGTCTTGCAAGGCGTCAGCCTTACTTCGCCCTCAACACAAAAAATCCAATGAAAATCTTTCGCTTTATAGGTCGAAGATTTTTTATAGAACGGATTTTTGGTCAAACAAGGCAAACACGGAGCGAATCCTTCACGGATTTGCGAGTATTTTAACGAAGAGTGAACGGAAATCCGTCTATAAAAAACATGGTTCGGATAATTCCTTTCACCCTAATGGTATTACATCCGAAACGACTTTGGAATTATTCAGAAGTAACTTCACAATATTTGCCGATGTAGAACATCGTTTTCGGGAAAGCCTGTTCCTTTCCGTTAACAGTTATTCCGTCAAGTTTAACCTGTACTGTGTTTGTATCGCTATCTGTTCCTGCGATTTTGGGCATCATATATGAGGTAAAGGAAATATTTCTGAAAACAATATTTTTGATTTCAAAATTCTCTGCTTCTTCATCATATATCTTAACGAGAATTGGTCTTCCTTCATCACGGAATATTTCAATATTTTCAAAAAGTACACCATCAATACTGCCTTCGGTCTGCTCTGCTACCACAACAAGAGAGCCGATTCTGTCGTTATTCCATATACCGTCACGGTAAATCACGGCGCAGTCACGGAATGTAACATCAGAAATCTTTTTGTTGACTTCACCCGTAATACCAAAACATCTCGCGTATCCGCCCCAGGCAATGCAATTTGTAAATGTAATATTTTTACTGTCCATTGTACCACCGAGAGCTTTTACCTCAAATGTGTCATCTGCAACTCTTGCAAAGCAGTTGTTAACGGTTACATTATGGCTGTTGCAGATTGCAAAGCCGTCGCAGTTTCCACGGTTGCCGATTATATCAACATTATTGATATTGACATCATTGCAACAATAGGAAATAAACGACCATTCCGGGGAATTTATAATTTTTACATCACGTACATTTACGTTGTTACAGTTGGTAAAAACAACCCCTCGTCTTTCTCGTCTGTCGAGACGGGTCATATCTATTACACCTCTGCCTGCAAGGGTGATGTTGTTGCAGTTGTAAAAATTGATAAACGGATATCTTGTAAGTCCGAAAGCATTGTCTCCGGGGGCGCTTGGTTCAAGATATTTGTTTTCATCTTCTGCGCAGTCTATATCAAAAAGATGATTTGCTATAACATAAGCACCTTCACGAAGATAAATCACCAGATTTTTGTGTGCAACAAGGTTGACGTAGTCATATTGATACACACCTTTATCAAGCACCCAGACGCTGTCTTCTCCGTATTTCTTAATGAATTCTGCTATTTCTTTGTTTTCATCTACCTTTTCACGCACTGTAAGAGTGTAGCCGTAATATTGGTTTGCACCATTGAAAAGGAATGTATAAATACCGGTTTTGTTAATAGATGCGGTTACGGTGTTGTTCTTACACTGCGCCTTTATCCCGTGTGATTCAGGTAGAACAACAGCATTTTCAAGCACCACATCAGCACCTGTTATTTCGATATTGAATGAAAAATCTTCACTTGAATCAACATAAATTTCGGAGAATGAATGTAGTGTGCCGGTATCATCAACGCGTATGAAAACCACCGAGGCATAAACAGGGATTTCTTCTCCGCTTACCTTTGCGGTGTAATATGGCGATATTGTTATACCGTTTATGTCATCATATCCGCCGGACTGTACATATTCGGGAAGCTCAGCCGATGCTCTGCCTACAAGCTCCTGTTCGGTAAGCCCCGCCTCTTCAAGAGTAATTATTGCCTCATCAGGGTATTCAAGAAATGAAAAATCAAAATTTGCACTTTCAGGATAAACCGTTGCAGGAAACAACAGATTTGAATAAAGAATTGAAACACTTGTGAATATTGTAAAGAAAAATTTGATGACAGATTGCATTGTTTTTCCTCCTGTTATTTATGCAGACACTCACTTTATATCTACAACTTGAAGATTGTTGAATTTATTGTATCACAAAATAATACTTATAACAATAAAAATTCTTGATTTTTTCTTACTACAGTAGTATGATAGACTCGTAAAATTGTGCAAAGAAATTTGCAAATAAAAAGGAGCGATTTTATGAAAAGAACATTATGTTTATTTTTAGCATTAATTCTTGCAGTCGGCATTTGTTTTAGTGCCCCTGTAACAATTACTGCTTCGGCGGCTTTCACTTTAGAAAGTGGCACAGAGCACACAGTTGGCGCTGTTTATATTGATAGCACAACAGGTGTTAAGTTTAAAATTACGGATATAGAAACCAAACAGGTTGAAGTGTGTGGGTATTCTAATTTGCAACATTATCTTGTAATTCCGGCAACAGTTAATATTTCTGAAAATGGTGGTGGCACACTTGCATACTCTGTAACATCTATTGGTGCTTCTGCTTTTGCAAACTGCAATTCGCTTTATTCAGTGGAAATACCTGAAGGTGTAATAACAATTGGTGAAAAAGCATTTTATTTATGTTCATATCTTAGCTATGTAAAAATACCTGAGAGTGTGACATCAATTGGAACAGCTGCTTTCGTTATTTCACCTACGGCAAAAGTTAAAGTGCCATGTAAATGGGAAGAAAATCCATTATATGACTTTTCTGGTTATTATGATTTAACAGTAACTATAGCCGACCACGCATATAAAGATGGCGTGTGTGAAACCTGCGGTTATGAGTGCCCGGGTCATACATACGAATTTGCTATTTGTACAAACTGTTCTTATGTTTGCCACCACGAAACAGTAACTAATGGTGTTTGTGAAGTTTGTGGCGGTACTTATTGCGGTAAAACTGAAAGTGACACAGTTGTTTATTTTTATAACGAAAGCACAAAGACCTTAACAATTT
>JAFSBS010000298.1 GCA_017437165.1 Clostridia bacterium | reverse complement strand
CTAAAATTCGTTTTTGTCAACTGATATTCTGAAATTTACAAAAATAATGATATTGTATTCCTGTTAAAGCACAAAAATCCTATATGTAAAATGCTGAAAATTGGCAAAATCTATTGTAAATCAAAAAAATTTGTGATATAATGTTATAGTCACATACTTACAATAGAATAGGATTATTATGCAATGGTAATTATAATTAAGGTAAAAGCGCATTTCTCTGGCTTTTACCATTACCTTTGCGTTGGTAAGTTTATTGTAAGTGTGTGACAACCTGACAATTTGGAGACAATGCGTTTTTCGGTGCATAACTCTGATGTTAGGGGTTATGCACTTTTTTATTTTGCAAACATCATAAAAAATATAGCTACAAACTGTGCAAAAATCTGAAATTTCAACTTACCAACGCAAAGTGTTGACATTTGTATACATTTGTATTATAATATAATTATAAAACTTTGTCAAGAGTTGGAAGTGATAAATTTGGCTGATAAAAAACTTATAATATCTGCAAAGAAATATGTTGGCGATACTGCCGTAGTTTCTGCCCGTTTACCAAGTGACCTTATCAAACGCATTGATGAAATATGTGAGGTAACGGGAAGAAATCGAAATGAAGTTATCCAAATGTGTTTGGAATTTGCTGTTGATAACATAGAAATTGAAAGGTAGGAAAAGATTATGTTTAAAATCTTTGATGTCATAAAATACGAAGGTAATAACGATACTTTTATATGGAAACACCCTTGTGAAGATTTTAACTGTCTCACACAGTTAATTGTTCACGAAAACCAAGAAGCTGTTTTTTATATGAACGGGCAGGCTCTTGATTTGTTTGGACCGGGAAGATATACATTGAAAACTCAAAACATACCACTTATAGGGAAAGTCCTCAACCTCGCAACAGGTGGCTTGAGACCGTTTCATTGTGAAGTATATTTTATCAATAAAAGTGAGCAAATGGCTATTAAATGGGGTACGGATAGCCGTGTGCAGTTTGTTGAGCCAACATACAACTTTCCTCTTTCCATCGGTGCTTCGGGTGAAATGAGCTTGCAGGCTGTTGATAGCAGAAAACTTCTTGTAAAACTCGTTGGAACTGAAGATGATTTATCGCAACCTAAATTGGTGTCATATTTTCGTTCGTTCTTAATGACAAGAGTTAAGACATACATAGCACAAATAATCAAGTCAGAAAGCATAAATATTTTTGAAATTGACGAAAAATTAGCACAGTTTTCCGATGCGATAAAAAATTTTTTGATTACTGATTTTGCGGATTATGGTATATCTCTTGAAACTTTCTTTGTAAACAGAGTAATGAAACCCGATGGCGAGCCTCAATACGAGAAATTCAAAGAATTGCACTTCAGACAGTATGCAGATGTTGCGGAAGCAAAACTTCGTCAGCAGACAGAAATAATTGACGCGGAAACAGAAGCACAAAAGACAGTTATTGATTCAAAAGCACAGGCTACAAAGCGTGCTCAGGAAGGTTATACATACCAGCAAGAACGTGGCTTTGATGTGGCAGAAAAGGTGGCACAGAACGAAGCAGTTGGTGAGTTTACAAATATGGGCGTTGGCTTTGGAACAATGGCAGGTGTTGGCGGTGCTGTTGGCGGTATGGTTGGCGGTATGATGAATGATGCGATGAATGCAGCAACTACTCCACAGACACAACCCGTACAGCCGTCACAGAGTTTCTGCGATAACTGCGGAGCAAAACTTAATGCAGGCGTAGAT
>JAFSBS010000297.1 GCA_017437165.1 Clostridia bacterium | reverse complement strand
TGGTGGCAAAGTATTAGTTACATCGAGTGCCTTTTCAATATGTAATTCGCGAGGCTTTCCGTCAACTAATCTGCCGTAGTCATAAACTCTGTATGTAGTGTTGCAGTTTTGTTGAACTTCTGCAAGTAAAATGCCACCACCAATTGCGTGTAATGTACCCGCTTCAATAAAGAAAATATCACCTTTTTTTACTTTTACTTTATTTACGTGATTTAAAAATGAATTATCTTTAATTGAATTCTCAAACTCTTCTTTAGTAATTTTTTTATTAAAACCATAAATAAGTTCTGCATCGTTTGAACAATCAAGCACATACCAAGCTTCAGTTTTACCTAAAGAATTTTCGTGAATTCTTGCATAATTATCGTCAGGATGAACCTGAATTGATAAATCAGATTTTGCGTCGATAAATTTAATTAAAAGCGGGAATTCATTGTATTTTTCACCTTTTTTCCCTAAAAATGATGGGTTGTTTTTTATAAGATCAGAAAAATTCTGACCTGCATATTCACCATTTTTAATTATGTTATCACCATCATTACGAGCAGTAAGCACCCAAGCCTCTGCGATATTATTAAGGTCACTTTCATAACCATAATCACTTTTTAAACGTTCGCCACCCCAGACAATTTCTTTAAAAACAGGATTCAATTTAATTGGATACATTCTTTACACCTCAGTAGTATTAGTTGATTGATTTACAATATTATCTGCATTGCTTTCAGCTTGTGCTTCAAGTTCTTTTTTGTCAATAAAAGGTACAGTAGAAGATTTAATATCAACTCTGTCGTAGTATTCTTTAAATCGAATTGTAAAACGAATTTTTCTTTTGCAGTTTGTACACTGAAAAATTGCTCTAAATGATTGATTCATAACACGCCAGTCTGATATTCTTTCACAACTTGCACCACAAACATCGCAAAGACATTTCATCTTACTTCTGTCGATAAGTGGGCTGTTGATATCGGTAATAACTTTAGGTTTGAATGAAAGTTTCAAATAAAAAGAATTATCACAAGAATGTGTATATGATGAAATCATTTGCTTATTGAAAATTTTCTTGAAAATATCAGCTGTTAAAAGACTGTCATCAATAGCGCGATGTAAAGAATAATGTTCAATATCAAGTTCCAACTTTTCCGCAGCTGTAGAAAGACCAATTTGATCTGCTTTTGAAATATTCATAAAAGCCTGAGCATAATTCTGAAGATTTACATAATTTTTTAAGAAAGGAACAAAATTAATTCCATTAAAATATCTGAAATTTTCAACTAATACCCTTACGTCTGTATCTCCCCACGTGAGAATTACGTTGTTTTCACCAGCAGACCATTTTCTGAACTCAGACATAGCTTGAGAAAACGGTGTACCAGTGCTGATATCATCGTTAGAAATATTAGTTAATTCCTTAACTCTTGTATGAAGTTTTTTGCCTAATTGCGCCTTGATAAAAAGTGAAAAAGTATCAATCTGATTAAGATTTTCATCAAGCTTTACTGCACCAATTTCAATAATTTCATTTAAAAAACCTTTTTTCTTTTTGCAGTAAGTGTTATTCCACTCAAGGTCCATTATAATATAATGCATTAAGAAATTACTCCCAATAAAATAGATTAAATCAAGCCTTCTGTATCGTAAAGACACGCTGTTTCAAGTAAAACCTTTGCACCTACTTCAAGTGCTTCGG
>JAFSBS010000030.1 GCA_017437165.1 Clostridia bacterium | reverse complement strand
GAATAAAACTGAAGCAGAAGATTTAACTCAAGATACCTTTCTTGCATTTCAGATTAAAATGATTGTAGATGGCTTGAGAGATGACCACGTAATTGCGTGGCTTATAAATACTGCAAACAATTTAATCAAGCATTATTTCAGAGATCACAAAAGATTTATTATGGAAGAGCTTAACGAAAGTCACCTTACTGTAGATGATATTCTTGAATGCTTAGAAAGAGAAAACCCAATCACACCTGAACAAATTGAAGAACAAAAACAACAGGTCTTAAGTATTCTCGACGAAAAAGAAACAGAACTTTTTAACAAACGCTATGTAGAACACAAAGGTTATAAAGAAATTGCAGAAGAATTAAATATGTCCCCTAAAACAGCAAGCGTTTATTGTTTCAGACTCAGAACAAAGATTATAAATGAGACAAAATTGATTACAAGCGCCTGGATTTTACTTGTTGCAAAAATATTTTTTGGAAATTTTTAAAAAATTTTTAAAATTTTTTGTAGTACTTTCAGTTTTTTGTCATATATAACTGAA
This sequence comes from Clostridia bacterium, assembly GCA_017437165.1. Lineage (GTDB taxonomy): Bacteria > Bacillota > Clostridia > Oscillospirales > Acutalibacteraceae > DTU089. The sequence continues at coordinate 1,396 of JAFSBS010000030.1, read as the reverse complement.
AGGAGAAAAAAGTATGGGAAAGGAGACTTGTTTCAATGAGTAATTTTAATAGCAAAACAGACAATCAGGAATTTATTAAAAAACTTGAACTGCTTTGTGATTTAGAAGCAGAAAAGCCTGTTGAAGAAATGGATGTAAGTTTCGTTATGGCTTGCGTAGAGTTAATATTGGAGTTACGCGGCGAAACAGTGAACCTCACTCCCGAAGAAGTAGAAGAAAAGGTCAGAAAAATCCCTTTTGTTGAGGAAACCACCACTTTAAATACACCGCCAAAGAGCGTAAAGGGTAGGTCAACAAAAGTCAAATCTCATAAGATCTTGTTAATTGCTGCTATAATTTCAATACTTATCGCTATATTCACAACAATTTCTGTTGCATTCGATTGGAACATTTTTGATGAACTTAAAAATAGATTTGGAACGGTTGCTGATACACCGGTTAATGAAGAGATGGAGATAAATGGGATAACTGTGTTTATGTATGGTGAAGAGAAAAAATACAAAACTATTGAACTAGCTTTACAAAAAGAAAATATTAGTGTTCTATATCCTACAAAATTTCCTGAAAATATAATATTGCAACAAGTTTCTTTATACGAACACAATTCTAGAAATAGATTAACTTTTGCATTTAATGATACTAATTTTGTGTATTATGTTGTGATTGATGAAAAAATTTTGGAAGATACTAAAAACATTTCTACAGAAGTGGTAAACATAAATGGTAAGGAATGTTACATTACTGAAATGAAGGATATCAACATAACACAAATTTATTTTGAGTATAATAGAAACTTGTATTATTTAAGTTACAATAATAAACAGGATCTTATAAACGTAATTGAAAACCTTAAGGAGTTACAATGAAAATTAAGAACTTGTTTGCGATTTTACTCGCATTGACTTTATTAATATGCACATTTGTTATGCCTGTAGGTGCAAAAAATACAACAAATGTAAATGAGAATGTGGAAATAATAATTACTGGCGAAGTTTCAATAGAAACAAAAGCAAAAATTGAAAGATATTTTGCTACTGGAGAACCTGAAATTGATAATGGTGCGTCAACTTATGGTCTTACATGTACATTATTGGGGCATAAAACTGAATCGTCTATAGTTTGTACAATTACCCATAAGGTTCGTACAACTGCACCAAGATGTGTTGAACGAACTTATTCTTATGAAGCATGTACTCGTTGTGATTATGAAACATCTACACTTATAAGTACAGAATATATCGTATGTTGCTCATAATTGACTGAACCCAAACTACTTTTTGAGTAGTTCGGGTTCTTTTTCATACTTCAACAGTTTCTTTTTCTATCTCTTTTACACTCTCATCAAAAAATGTAACCGCATTATACATATTAACAATACCATGCTGAATAGGTATAT
>JAFSBS010000296.1 GCA_017437165.1 Clostridia bacterium | reverse complement strand
TCCGTTTACAGTTACTTCACCGCTTTGAATAACCATTTTTGCGTGTCCGCCGGTATAAACTAAACCTGAAAATTTTAATAAAGAATCAAGGCGTATAAAATCTTCTTTAATTTTTATTTTTTCAAAATTCATTATTTCAACCTCATAGGCATTACCATATAAAGAAATTCATCATTTTCAAGCGGTTTTACTAAAACACCCGAAGTAGCGCCATTAAATTCAATCTTAACGTTTTCAGTCTCTGCAGCTTTTAGTGCATCAAGTAAATAACGACTGTTAAGACCTATTTCAAATTCTTCACCTTCAAGAGTAATAGGGAAGTTCTCGGTAGCACGTCCCACTGCAGAAGAGCAACTAAATAAAATATTTTCTTCACTTATATTACATCTTACAGGTGTAGAAAAAGCATCATTTATAACAGGACTTATTCTATCAATCGTACCTATAATATCTCTTGTTTTTACAAATATTCTTTGCTTGTACGTTTTTGGTATTGTTTTTTCATAATCAACAAAATTACCCTCAAGTAGACGTGAAATAAACACATAACCATCTATATTGAAACTTATTAAGTTTCCACTAAATGAAATGTTAATATCTTCACTCTCATCCTTAATTAGTTTAATTACTTCACTAATTGCTTTACCTGCAATAATTAAATCTGCTTCTGTACCAATATTAACGTTTTCTTTTCTTATTGCTAAACGGTGACCGTCAATAGCAACAAAGGTAATACTATTTTCTCTTACACTTACTTTAACACCTGTAAGAATAGGACGGGTTCCCTCGTTTTGAGCAACCGAAAAAATAGTTCTTCTAACCATGTTAGAGAGAATTTCACCGCTTAAATTAAAATTATTTAGTGCAGTAACGTTAGGCATTTCAGGAAAATCTGTCGCTGACATACCCATTATATCAAAATTAGCACTACCACTTGATATGTGACACATAAGACGGTCATCGGTCGAAATTTCAACGTTAATACCATTCATTTTTCTTAAAATTTCGGCTAAAATTTTTGTATTTATTACAATGTCACCCTCTTGTTCTGTATGGGCATAAATTTCTTTTTTCATACCCATTTCAAGATTGTAACTAATAAGTGTTAATTTTCCTTGTTCTGCAGAAAGAAGTATACCTTCAAGCACAGGTAAAGAAGTTTTTGCTGTAACTATACGTGATAAATGATTTACCGCTTCAAGAATTTTTTCTCTTTCAACTGATATTTTCATAAAGAGCACTCCTTTGAGATTTTTTTAAAATTTTTCTCTAAAAATAAATGTATTAAAAAGTCGTAGTAGTAGAGGTTGTTAAAATGGTTAATAAGTAATTTCTAAATGCTAGTTTAAAGGATTTTTACGTTTTAAAACTTTCTTAATAAAAAGTTAATTAAAATGGCCTTTAAAAATTATCAACATATATGTTAATAAAAAGTTAGTGAAAAGTTAATTTTTTTGTTAATAACTATTCAGATTTTAAGTTTCTTATAATATCATCTACTATTTCTTTTCGTGGGGTCTTTCTTTTA
>JAFSBS010000295.1 GCA_017437165.1 Clostridia bacterium | reverse complement strand
TTATATTCTTTTAAATTATTTGTTTCATTTTCTGTCGGGTAACTGAAATAAATATAATCCTGATGAGGGCAAAGTGTTTTTTGAGAAACTAATTGAGGAACAAAAATCTCTTCATCTATTTCTCCACAAAGAGAAGAATATTTAGCCCATTCACTTGGTGTACTATCATACGGTGGGGTAGCAGTTAACGAAATTATTTTAACTGAGCCACCAAGTGCATCTATAAATTTTTCTAACGCCTTTTGCCATTCACTTTTTAGGTGATGCGCTTCGTCAAGACAAATTGTTTTAATTTTAGCATTTTTAATTACATCAAGAATTTCAAAATTTGTAAAATCCTGAATTTCTTCACCTTCAAAATTTTCGGCATCAATTTCTTCATCAATTGTGATTTTTGTGTAAGCGGCATGTAATGCCTGATATGTAATTGAGGTAAGTAATTTTGGTTCTTTTAAATTATATGAAATATATTTTTCTGCATTTTCATTTTCAGGGAGGAATGCTTCAATAAATCTTTCACCCCATTGCTGACGGATAGTAACTGATGGTGATAAAATAAGAACGGGGGAATTAAGTCTTTTAATAAGTTCTAAACCTAAAATTGTTTTACCGCTACCGGGTGCTGCAACTATATGTATTTTGTTATCTTTTAAATGTTTGTCTGCGTTATCAAGAACTGTTTGTTGATAACTTCTGAATTGCCATTTGAAATTTATATTTTTAAAATCCATTTTTAACTCCCATAAAATATTCTTTTAAAAGCAGTTTTTTCATTTTCATCCGCTATAATTACATTTTTAATATTTTTATTATCAATATAAATAATATCGCTATTAAATTTATTTAAGAATTTTTCTAATTTTAAATAACTGAATCCGAAACCTTTGAATTCCAACTCGTAAATATTCTTATTGTCTGTTATTTTTATTTTTGGTCTGATTGAATAATCAAAGCCTTTAGGTGATACTTTTTCGTGTGAAAATTTTATTTCAATTTTTTCTACATTTTTATATTCAAATAATACTTGTTCTGAAAAAACATTATTTTTGATAAAATTAGTTTCGGTGGATTCAATATTTTTTTGTATTCCTAAAAATAAACAAATTATAGAAATAAAAAATATAATCGTACATTTGGTAAAACTTTTTTTTGATTTTTCTTTTGCTAATTTATTTGTGCCACGAAAATAATCTTTGAAAGGGTATTTGTTATCTGTAGCAAAGGTGTGCAGATTACCATAAATGAATAAAATTTGTAGATTAAAAAATATAACTAAAAATTCGAAAAAACTGTTTTCTACTAAAAAATATAAAGCATCAGGTTTGAAAATAGTAAACCAATTTTTCCACATTCCTACTAAAATAATGTTGTTATAAATAATTATCAGTAAAAGTAATAAATCAAACTTATAATGCTCTTTTGCCGGTAATCGCTCTTTACGTTGTTTTTTGTTACGCTTTTTATGTTTGCTCATATTCATTTTCTCCTTGTTTTATATTTCTCCTATCTTCGAATTATAGCATTCAATAGAAGTTATTTCAATATTAAATTGAATGTTGCAATTGTATGTGTTATAATACATTAAATTAAAATTTTACTTGCAATTTGCTACTTGCACACTTGCAACTGTTTTCAGGAGAAATTTATGAAAATTAACGAGATCAACATTCGCGACCCATTTGTTTTATTTGAAAACGAAAAATATTATATGTATGGCACAAGAGGTGAAAATTTCGGCCAAAAAACCGGCGGTTTTGACGTGTATGTTTCAACTGACTTAGAAAACTGGTCAGAGCCGATTGAGTGCTTCGATTCGGATAAATATAATATGAATATTAACGTGAACTGGGCACCGGAAGTACATAGATATAAAGATAATTATTATATGTTTGCAACTTTTACAAAACCGAATGGATTAAGAGGCACTTATATCTTAAAAGCTGACAGTCCGTTGGGTGAGTTTAAACCGCACAGTAACGGTGCAGTAACTCCCGAAAAATGGGAATGTCTTGATGGTACATTTTATATTGATAAAAACAGTAAGCCGTTTATTATTTTTTGTCACGAGCACACACAAATAATTGATGGTACAATCTGCTACGCAGAGTTAAATGACAATTTAACTGAGATAACAGGTGAAGTTGTAACAATGTTTGCAGGTTCTGAGCCATTTTACATAAAAGAAGCACCAGACGATGGTCATTTTGTTACAGACGGACCTTTTATGTATCGTTCAAAAACAGATGAGCTTTTTATGTTATGGTCAACCTTTATAAATCATCAGTATGCAGAGTGTCTTGTAAAATTCAATGATGGCGAGTTAAATATGAATTTCACACATTCAGCCCCGCTTATTGATGACGATGGTGGTCATGGTATGATTTTTAAGGATGATGAAAATATTTATTTAACTTTTCATACCCCTAATAAATCTCTTTGCGAAAGACCTGTGTTCGTAAAAATCAAAGATAATGGTAATTGTTTGGAGATTAAGTGAATTTACATTTATTGACATTTTCATATACTTGTCATATAATTTTAAAAAAGATAAAAGGAGTAGTAGTTTTATGAAGAAAACAAAAAAACTGTTATCAGTAATTCTTGCTCTTGCTATGCTTTTTACATTGGCACAGCAATCTTTTGCGGCAACTGAAGAAGATTGGGTTAAAGTGTGGGAAAGCAATAACGCAGACGCAGGAATAATTATGTTTGTTGGCAGTAACGAGAGTGAACGTAATTTTTCGTGGTATTCTTCATCAGAGGGTGAGAATTCAGTTATAATTTCTAATAACGAAGATTTAAGTTCACCGGAAGTTTTTAAAGGAACACAGTTCGATTCTGTTGAAGGTAGTGTTGTCAATAAAGTAACTGTTACAGGTCTTAAGGAAAACACTACATATTACTATAAATGCGTAAGTCCTAATTTTGAGTCTAAAGTTTATTCTTTTAAAACAGATGGCGGTGCAGAGTTTTCTGCCATGTATGTAACAGATGTTCATATAACAGCAATTGACGATGCTAATGAAAATTCTCTTAGTGATACATCTTACAGATTTCACGAAACTGTAAAAGATGCACTTAAAAACAATAAAAATATTTCACTTCTACTTTCTGCAGGTGACCAGGCAACAGAAGGTCTCGAAAGTGAATACAGGGCATTTACTGCATCAGATGAAATGAAAAGTTTATCAATTGCTACTGCTATGGGTAACCACGACCGTAAAGGTGCAGCTTATAAGGATTTTAAAAATGTTCCTAATGAAGATACTGAAGCACTTATCCGTTCTTATAATGGTACTGATTATTGGTTTACAAAAGGTGAAGCACTTTTTCTTGTGATGGATTCAAACAGTGGTAACGCTATGGCACACGCAGATTTTGTGGAAAGAGCAATCAAAGCCAATCCCGATGTAAAATGGAAAATTATGATGTTCCACCACGACCTTTATAGTGGTAGAATTGAGCATCGTGAAAGTGAAAACAATCTTCTTCGTACTATATGGGGACCAATCGCTGACGAATTCGGGATTGATTTGGTTCTTTTAGGTCACAGTCACTACTATACAGTAACTGATGTTTTATATAAAAACGAAAGAGTCGAAGAATTAAAATCTGAAATGGTTGACCCGAAAGGTACAATTTATATGGTTTCTTGTTCTTTAGGCAGACCTCGTGACGATGAGGATTTGGGCCTTAATGAACAGTGGGTTGGTTTCGATTACCTTACAGATGTTGCAACATATTTCACACTCGATTTTAAAGAGGGTTCTGTTACTGTTAATTCTTATGAATTAGGTAAAAAATCACCGATTCAGACATTTACTATAACAAAAACCACCAATGACGGTGGTCACGAAGACCCGGGATTTTTCACTTCGGTTAAAGATGGTGTTGTAAGATTTTTAGGAGCTGTTTACACAATTTTTAATAATTTTAATTCTTATGACGATTTGAAAGAACACGGTTACGATGTTGAACTCTCAGACTTTTTTGGATAATAAAAAATACAAGGAGCAGATGTTATTCTGCTCCTTGTATTTTTAGTTAAAACTCTTAACCCAGTTTATAAGTGAATCGTGGTAAACATTTTCTCTTACAGTGCCTAACATATAGTCCGTTA
>JAFSBS010000294.1 GCA_017437165.1 Clostridia bacterium | reverse complement strand
ATTTCTTTTAATATTTTTGTTTGATTTTCAGTTAAACAAACAAACTGGAATTTTTTATTATTTATTTTCGCATCTTCAATTATTAAATTTATTGCATTTTTAATTTCACCATTTCCAAGTGGAAAAGAATAATAAAATTTTTCATCATCAGAAAAACGAATAAATAAAAAATTATTTAAAAAAGCAATTTTTGTATTTTCAACGACTGACCAACAAAATAAATTTCCAAAAGTAAAATCACAAAACGGTTCTTCTAAAAAATCAAAATAATTCTCTACACGTTCTCGGTCTTCAATTGAAATACTTTGAAAATCCAACATAAAATAAATTCACCTTAAAATTGTTTTTATTTCATTATAAATTTTGTCGTTAATTTCTTCAATTGAAAGCAATTCGCCATTTTCTGCACAAGAAATCACTTTCCAACCATATTTCTGACAAGCATAAAGAGCAGATTTTCTGCATTTATGTAAATATTCAACATCACATTCGTGAACATCTTTTTTAGATTCATCACCATTGTAACGACTTGTCATAAGTTTTTGTGAAACTTCGACAGGCATATCTAAAAACACTACCATTGTAGGCTCAGGAATACCGATTTTATTATACTCAAAATCAAAAAGCCAATCGAGGTAAGAGTCCCACTCTTCCGGTTCGAGTTTTGTCATCTGATACAACGCATTTGCAGGAGTGTATCTGTCAGAAAAAATCAAAGTACCATTCAAATAATCGTTTTTCCATTTTTCTGTGTATGACGCAAATCTGTCAGCGGCAAAAAGAACCGAGGCAGCAAACGCATTAACATCGTTTGCATTTTTCCCGAAATCACCATTTAAATATTTACGGACTAAAATACTTGAGTCACTTTCGTAGTCAGGCAATTTTATTTTCTTGTAATTTATATTTTCTTTTTCAAACCTTTTGCATAACAATTCGGTCTGGGTAGTTTTACCGCAACCGTCTAACCCTTCAAGGTCGATGAACAAACCCATAAAAAAAGTCCCTTCACATATAATTCCAATTATATATATTACTATAAATATAGAAAACTGTCAAATAATGAGAGCATATTGTAATAAAAAAGTAACTTTTTCAGAATTGTTGTAACCTTTTATATTATTACCTCTAATAATTTATACATACAAAAAGAAAAGTCACACTAAAGTGCGACTTTTAAAAATGTTTATCAATCAAAAATTACGGTTTTCTTCTTACCCTTTTTATTTAATGGCATTTCTCTTATTCTGAAAACGAAATCTAAATTTATTGCTTCGAGTGTACCTGCCTTTTCAACTAAAATAGCACCGTCAGTTACTTCTTTAATTACACCAGTAATCTGATGACTGCTGTCAAATGCGTAAATAAGGCAATCCTTACCGATAAAATTCTTTGCAAGCTCTACCATTTCTACTCTCTCCTCTGTTTTTTTATTTTTAATAATCCTTTTTGCAATTATAAGTTTTTGTCTCTTGTAAATAACAAACAAAACTAAAAACAAAAACATAACAGATAAATATAAATAAGGTTGCAATATATCACCTCTGATTCGGGTTGATTTCTATTGAAATAATAGCATATACAGTATAAAAATACAATAAGTTAAATAAAAATCACGAACATAACACGCCCAACAAAGATAAATACCTTACACTATTTTCAGCAATATCCTTTTCACTCACACCATAATAAGTATATAAATCCTTATTTATTTCCTGAAATCGTTTAAAAGTTCCTTTGCTTCCGGAAAAAGATATCCCAAAGGCTCCTGCAATATCATCTACTTCGATATAAAGAAAATCTTCACCCTCTTTTATTTCAAAAACACGGGTAATTTCGGGTATATCATTTACTTTGTAATCAGACTCTGTTGCTCCATAGGTGTTTTTTGCATATTGTAACACTTCTTCGAGCGTATGAGTTCCCACAACTATTTTCTTTGCAACATTCTTTTGTTTTTTTCTATAAAAATAATCCTTTATTCTTACTTTAACGCTTCTTTTGCCGCCTACCATAAAAATGCCTGTAGGACCATCTGCACCATCTATTACTGCAATTGTTTCAGCATTCTGATATCCTTTACTCAATTTTGTGTACTCCTCACTAATTTTAATCTTCGGCAACAAACACCATATCACCTTCGTGGTATATTTCAATTACACATTCACAATGTTTTTTATTATACAAAAGAAATCCGTTATATTTTGTCATGTTATATCCATAAGTCTCGTCCATTACAGAAAAACCAAAAGTTTTAATATTTGAAATAAAATCCTTTAAAAACATCTTTTCTCCTGTGAATGTCCCGGTATTACCATTAACACCAAGAAGATAAACAAAGCTAAAATCCCATTGAACATCATAAAATTCAACACATCCGTCAACTTGCTTACCCACACCATCAGTTTCAACCAATCCCGATTGCGTTCTCATAACAATATCATTGCCTGTAACATCAAATTCGATTACGTTCATATCATGCAATGTGTATGGTGAATTGATGTTATTACGAATGATTTTTTTCAATAATATACACCTCACAAATTCTCATTTATTGCTTTATTATAACACATAAATTAAATTAGTACAAACCGGGGGTTCCCTTGATTTTGAATACAATAAAAAGATAGCAACACCTAAAAGGCATCACTATCTTTTTTTGGCGAAAGAGCGACCAAACGGTGTATAAGTAGGGGTAAAAACGACCAAAAGTAGTATAAATCTTCTATTTGTCAGCCATCTTTCGGCTTAACTGATAAAAATAATCATTATATGTGTAGCAGTCATCACTTTGATAAAGAAAATCTTCACAAAAGTCGAGAGAAGCAACCGCGCGTTCTTCAAAGGGATCAGTTTGATCAAACAAGTCGAGCATATCTTCCTTGCTTGTAATTGTTATGTCTTTTGTGCAAAAAAGTTCGTTCTCTTTATTTCCGTAAGGACACATATTGCCGT
>JAFSBS010000293.1 GCA_017437165.1 Clostridia bacterium | reverse complement strand
TAACACAGAGCTGTTGCAGAAGTTCAACGTAGAATTACTTGAACTTATGGAGAATGGTACTATAAGCAAAATCAAGGAATCTTATAAAAGTAATGGAAGTTATTATACAGATGTACCCGAACTTCCGGCTACTGCACCGACTCTTACTATGGCAACGGATGTTGTCGGTGCGCCATATTCTGATTTAACTGAAAATGGTTATGTCGTAGGTATTGATGTTGATATTGCAAACATAATAGCCAATTCACTTGGGTACAATTTAGAAATAGTAGTTACAAGTTTTGATGAAATGTTCAATATGTTAAATGAAGATAAAGTAGATTTTATAATGTCAGGCGTTATGTATGCAGATGAGCGTGGAGCAGAATTCGATAATTCTTTCTCATATATGAGTGTTGAATATTACCTTGTTGAAGGAAAATAGGAATAAATCGAATGTAGTAATTTTGCACAACTTAACAAAGGGAAATTTGCTGTTTTCAACAAGGTTGTTTTTTGTGGATTTATTTTACTTTTTTTTGTTGCAAACTTTTAATTGCTATGATATAATTAGTTAGATTTGTAACCGTGGAGGTGTCTTTTTTGGAAAACGAAAATTTAGAAGTCCAAGAAAGCGTTGCGGTTGGTACTGATTCGACAGGTGAATTAAACAGAGAATATGTTTATGAAAATCGTCGTTATGTAGGTCTTAAAGAAACTGTTTGGTATGTTATTTATGATATGTGCCAAAGTTTTAATATTGACTCTTTTAGCGACCGTTTCGTTACTAATATTCTTCAGATTGACCTCGATTATCAAACCATCGTGCGCATTGTAAACGGATTTTGGGATGTTATCAACGACGTATTTACAGCGGCAATCGTTGAAAGAACCCGTACTCGTTGGGGTAAATTTAAACCGTATCTTGTTGCTCTTGGTATTCCTGGTACAATAGGTACTTGTTTCTATTGGTTAATGCCCATGATATTCAAAGGCAAAGGCGCCAGAGATTTAAGTAAATTTATTACTTACTTTATTCTTACGATTGTGCGTGAGGGTGCCGGAACGTTCAGGGCTATCGCGCGAACCGGTATGTTAGCAACAATTACGCCTCACCCTGTTGACAGAACAAGGCTTATTACTGTTGCCGAGTTCGTTTCGGGTCTTTTGGGTGAAAAACTGCCGCAACAGATTCTTACAGTTCTTCTTGACCTTATAGGTAACAAGGTTATTAACCTTTCATACACAAGTACATTTATGGTTATGGGTAACTTTACCTCAATTGTAAGTGGCTTTGCGGCTCTTGCGTTCTGTGTTATGACACGTGAGAGAGTTATGCAGTCCATAGAAACACCAAGTGTTATTCAGGGACTTAAATCAGTTATCAACAATAAGCCAATCTTGTTATTGACTCTTTCAGAAACGCTTTCCAACTTCAGTGTTGGCGGTAGTATAAACGACTACTACATAGATGTTTTGAACTTCGCTTCTATGACAATGGTTGCAGGTATTCCGGGTGCTATTATCAACCCATTCTCATTCTACTTTGTACCATGGTTCAGAAGAAGATTCTCAACAAAAACTCTTTATCTTGTTTCAACAAAGATTCAACCACTTCTTGATATTCCTGTATATCTCGTTGGTATGATAGGTGGTAAGCACAACGGCCTTTATAAGAAGGTTCTGCCGATGTTCTTTGTTATGGCAATAAAAGAAGCTATTTACATGGTATTCTGGGGTGTTCGTCGTGTTATTCCAAGCGAAATGTACAATGAATCCATGGACTACTGTGAATGGAAGAATGGTTATCGTACAGAGGCTATGACTTCTGTTGCAAGAGAGCTTACCAAGAAGCTTGCAAGTATTTTGAACTCTGCAGTTTCATTACAACTTAAGAAGATGATTGGTTACGACATCAGTTCTTATACTCGCGGTCAGGCTCAGACAGACGAAACAAAGCATGGTCTTTTCGCTATTGCGACAATTATTCCTACACTTACAGGTCTTTTAGGTATTATTCCGATTCTCTTCTACGATTTAAGTGGTGAGAAGAGAGAGCGTATGTACGCTGAACTTCTTGTTCGCCGTGAAGAAATGGCTGCAAAACTTGCAGATGCTACAACTGAAGAAATTCAGGCAATAGGTAAAGAACAGATGGAAATCGGTTCTAAAAAACAAGATTTATAATTTAACAATACGGCGACATAGGTTTTACTTATGTCGCCTGTTTTTTTGAAAGTGATATTATGTTAAAACAAAGATATTTAAAAAATTCAGCAAGAGTTCTGACAGTTTCTGCTGTGTTGCTTTTTATAAGTAATGCAATCGTGTGGGCGGTGTATGAGTTTCCGTCTGTTGAAACAAAGTTAGGTTTTTTAAGTAAGTTACCGGATTTGTCAGTTTATATATTTACATTTTTATCTTATCTTGCTTTGAATGATGAGAAGGCAGCACACCGGAAAATTAAAGATATAAAAAGTCAGAAAAAACTTACTTTTTTAAAAGGTTTTTTAATTTTTGTATTTGTTTCTCATTTCTTTAAATTTATAATTCAAAAAAACTTGCTTAATCTCGAAAATTCGTTTTTTACAGTTGTTTCAGATGTTTTTATAACAGTTTCATCATTTAGTTTCTTTTTGTTACTACTCTCATTATGGTATTTTTTCAGAGATAAAAGTGAGGGGAAAATCAGACTTGTGGCGGGTGTGTCAGTAGTTGTTTCACTCTTGTACACTGTATGCAAATTTATAATAAGCAGAAAAGTTTTTCCGACATATTCATTTTCTGCATTTACAAACGAAGAATATATTCTTGTACAAAGAGTTCAATACGCATCTTGTCTTGTTCAGTACGCAGTAAATATAATTATGTTAGTTCTTGTAAAAAAACATTACGAAAAAAAAGAAACTGAATCAGAGGAATTTGAAAAGAGTTTGCCAAAACAAGAAAGACCGCAGGTGGTTACCATTGAGTTGGAAGATGGTTTTGGTATAGATAATATAGATGATTACGACTTTTCTT
>JAFSBS010000292.1 GCA_017437165.1 Clostridia bacterium | reverse complement strand
GAACTGTGGTGCGCGACGAGCGCCTTTGAGACCGTATTTCTTTCTTTCTTTCATTCTTGGGTCTCTTGTAAGAAGGCCAGCCTTTTTAAGAACTGGACGAACTTCATCTTCTGATTGAAGAAGAGCTCTTGCTATACCGTGACGGATAGCACCTGCCTGACCTGTTACACCGCCACCTGCTACACGGCAGATAACATCATATTTTTCAGATGATTCTGTAAGTGCAAGAGGCTGACGAACGATAAGTTTAAGAGTTTCAAGACCGAAATAATCGTCTATATCTCTGTCATTGATTGTAATTTTACCTGTACCCGGATAAACACGAACACGAGCTACAGATTTTTTTCTTCTACCTGTACCGTAGAAATATGGTTTGCTTTCGTACATTGTTTATTGCCTCCTCACCTTAAAATTCTCTAACAATTGGCTTCTGAGCCTCTTGTTTGTGCTCTGCACCTGCATAAACGCGGATACGAGTCATAGCATTTCTACCGATTGTGTTGTCAGGAAGCATACCTTTAACTGCTTTTTCAACAACAAATTCAGGTTTTGTTTTCATAAGAGTACCGTATTTAACAGCCTTCATATTACCAACGAAACCTGTGTGATGATAATAAATCTTATCGTTAAGTTTATTACCTGTGAGAACAATTTTTGAAGCGTTGATAACAATAACGCTATCGCCACAATCTACGTGTGGTGTAAATGTTGGTTTGTGCTTACCGCGAAGAATAGTAGCAGCTTCTACTGCAACTTCACCGAGTGTTCTGCCTTCTGCGTCAAGAACATACCATTGACGATCTGTAATATCGCCTTTAGGCATATAAGTAGACATAGTATTTACCTCCATAATTTTTGGAACATAAAAATCCCGTTTTGCCTTGATATATTATCACAGCAAAACGAGACTGTCAACAGTTTTTTTAATAAATTTTAAAATAACTTTAATAATCTCGCGTTTTCTCGCGTTTTCTTTATTTTTTAATACTTTTACTCACTCACCAAATTCAATTATTTACCTAATTTACTGTAATCACTTACAATATGAATAGTATTTTTTTGACGTTTTTTCTGTTTTCGTTGTTTTTTTGTTGTCGTAAAAAATACACAAAGCAATAAAGCAAGTACTATTAACCCAATATAAAATGCCGGTGATTTAACAAGTTTTAATACCCAGTTAAACATAGCCCATATATAATTCTTTTTTACAGTGTGCCCAGCCACAAGCGTTACCTCAGTAATAACAACATCATTATATAATAAATACGCTTTACCAACTTCTTCCCCTTTTTCTATTGGTGCTTTTACTTTCTCGGGAAAAGATTCTGAATACTTGACAGTAAAGTCATCTACACCCACTTCATTAAGAACAACTGCTTTAACTGACTCTTTAGGCACCAAACTCACATAATCAAAAGACCTGCCGTATTCAACAGACACTTCGCCTAAAATTCTTTCAGTATCGGCAAGAACTTTCATTTCCATATTATCGAATGCCCATCTGAGCATATAACGACAAGTTAAAAATGCTGTATTGCGTCCCTCACCTTCAAGGTAATAATCTGTTACGCCCCTCATTGCAATAGAAATATAAGTGTAGCCATTCTTTGTTGCGCTGGAAATGAGACAAGCTCCCGCTTTATCTGTAGTACCGGTTTTCAGACCAACAATTTTCGCACCAGAATAATAATAAAATGAATATTCATTTAAAAGAGGATTTGTATTATACAAATATCGAACATCGCTTTTGTTTGTTTTTGGCATTGTCTTGCCATACTTTGAAGAT
>JAFSBS010000291.1 GCA_017437165.1 Clostridia bacterium | reverse complement strand
TTGCCCCCGTCTTTCAGATGTAGAAAGCACTATTAAAATTTTAGAAAATTTAGGGTGCAAAGTAGAAAGATGTGGTAAAGATTTAGTTATTGACAGTACCTCTGCTTATGGTTTTGAAATTCCTGAAGATTTAATGAGAGAAATGCGTTCTTCCGTTATTTTTTTAGGTGCTATTCTCGGGAAAACGGGCAGGGCGGTTATTTCAACACCGGGTGGTTGTGAAATAGGGTTAAGACCTATTGATTTGCACCTTTTTGCAATGAGAAAATTAGGGGTAACAATTTGTGAAGAACACGGAAGGCTTGAGTGTTCTGTAGGAAAAAAACTTAAAGGTACTAAAATTACTCTTACTTTTCCAAGTGTTGGTGCAACAGAAAATGCAATTTTAGCATCAAGTGTTGCAGATGGTACTACAACAATAATAAATGCCGCACGTGAACCTGAAATAATAGATTTGTGTAATTTTCTTAATAAGTGTGGTGCTAAAATTCACGGCGGTGGCGAAAGCATAATAGTAATTGAAGGTGTTAAGAAGTTAGTGGCAACAGAACATTCTGTCATTTGTGATAGAATTGCCGCAGCAACTTATCTTTTTGCAGGAGCTGTAACAGGTGGGGATGTCGCTCTTAAAAATACTGTTCCGGCGAATCTTGGTGCGATTTTACCTGTGTTGGAAGAAACCGGTTGCGAAATATCAATAAGATGTGATGAAATAAGACTTAAAGCACCAATTAAACTTAACAGAATAGATAAACTTATCACTCAACCATATCCGGGTTTTCCGACAGATGCACAGGCACCGGTTATGACACTTGCTACAATAGCGAAAGGAACAAGTGTAATTGTAGAAAACATTTTTGAAAGCCGTTTTAAACATGTTCCCGAACTTGTCAGAATGGGTGCCAAAATACGTACTGAAGGAAGAGTAGCGGTTGTTGATGGCGTTGACAGATTATATGGTGCGAGTGTTGTTTCACCTGATTTGCGTGGAGGTTCTGCGTTGGTTTTAGCAGGGCTTACAGCAATGGGGGTAACAGAAGTGAGTGATATTAAACATATCGACCGTGGTTATGAAAATTTTGAAGAAAATCTTTGTATGTTAAATGCTGATATAGTTAGGACGAATAAAAATTATGGCAAATGGAAAGAAAAATAACGCATCCAATATTATAAAACTGCCTACCGGTTTTACAGGTTCCGGTGGGCAACAGTTGTCCCGTGACGAAGTTCGTTCAAGAAAGAAAAAACGCTTAAAAAGACGCAGAGCAATAAGAAAAGCATTGCTTTCTTTTGTTTTGTTATTAGTTGTGGGTATAATAGGTTTAGTGCTTGCTTTAACGGTTTTCTTTAAGGTGGATACAATTAAAGTAAAAGGTTCAAAAGCATATCCGCAAAAAATAATTTTAGAAAACTGTGGGGTAGAAACCGGCGACAGTCTTTTACTCTGCGGTGAAGAACAAGTTGCAGAAAATCTTATAAATTCATTACCGTTTGTAGGTTCTGTAACAATTGAAAGAGATTTACCTTCAACGCTTATAATCAATGTAACAGATACATATTCTTCAGCAGCGATATCAAATAAAGGGAATTTTATTTTAATAAATGAAAATGGTAAAGTATTAGATTCTGATGCCGCCATTTTAAACGAAGGAATACCTATGGTAACAGGTGTCGAAACAGAAAGTTTTAAAGAAAGTGAAGTAATTACTTTTAAAACAGAAGAAAATGGGGATATTTTAATAGAGTTATTAAAAGCAGTTAAACGAGCAGGTATATCAGGATTAACTGAAATAGATGTTACAGATACATCAGATGTCTTTATGATATACAATGACAGAATAAAAATTCTTGTTGGCTCATCTGTGAACCTTGAAACAAAAATTTTAAGAGCCGCTGAGGCAATTGAAAGGGAAAACGAAATAAATCAGTACAAAGTCGGTATTCTGGATTTAAGAACAGAGCCAAAGGTGTATTTTAAAGCAGGTGATTATGAAACAACAACTGTATTGGCAGAGGAAACTACCGATAATTTAAACAAAACACAAGAAAAAACTACCAATGAACAGTAAGAATTTGGTTATTTTTCAATAAAATTACAAAATTGTAATAAAAATGAAAAAAATCTCTTGCTATTATTACGTTTGTGTGGTAACATTATATGGATAATTTATAATTTTTTATTAAGAATTTTTGTATTCGGGGTAATTCTGCCCGTGATACTTGATATTAGGAGGAAGTTCAAATGGCATTTGAAAATGTTACAACTGAATTCGAAGAAGCTACTCAAATAAAAGTCATCGGTGTAGGTGGCGGTGGCGGTAACGCTATTAACAGAATGGTTACTGCAGGTGTTCAGGGCGTTGAGTTCGTTGCTATTAATACAGACAGACAAGCTCTTGAAACATCAAAAGCAACTCATAAAATTGCTATAGGTGATAAAGTTACAGGCGGTCGTGGTGCAGGTGCTCGTCCAGAAATGGGTCTTAAAGCTGCTGAAGAAAGCCGTGACATTATTGTTGATACATTAGCAGATACAAATATGGTATTTATTACTGCTGGTATGGGCGGCGGTACTGGTACAGGTGCTGCTCCTGCAATCGCTCAGATTGCTAAAGAACGTGGCATTCTTACAGTTGGTATTGTTACAAAGCCATTCCAGTTTGAAGGCAGAAAAAGAATGCAACAGGCAGAAGCTGGTATTGCAGAACTTGCTCAGCATGTAGATAGCCTTATTGTTATCCCTAACGAAAGACTTAAACTCGTTTCA
>JAFSBS010000290.1 GCA_017437165.1 Clostridia bacterium | reverse complement strand
CTTGTGATACCGCAACTGATTTTGCACTTAATTACGCTATACAGAAAAATGTAAAATATATTTTCTCTGTTCCTTGTTGTCAGCACGAAATTAACAAATCAATAAAAAAGGGTGGCGATTTTGACATTCTTTTAAAACACGGACTTATCAAAGAAAGAATGTCTGCACTTCTTACTGACTCAATAAGAGCGGGTATTTTAGAAGATATGGGTTACAGTGTAGATGTTCTCGAATTTGTCGATTTTTCTCATTCACCAAAGAACATAATGTTAAGAGCAAAAAAAACTAAAAAAGAAAGCGATAAAAACAGAAAGCAAATTAAAGAATTACAAGAAAAATACCAATTCAATCAAAAACTTTATAATCTGGTAGGTGACGGTAATGAATAACAAAAAGAAAATGATTGCTCCAATTTTAATAACTATTTTTGTAATAGCATATTATATTTTTTATTTTTGTGTGCTATGCAGCATATTATCAGAAAGCATTGTGCTTTTAATTCTTTTCGGAATTATTCCTGTTGCACTTACAGTAGGAATGTTATATGTTTGCATTCAAAGAATTAAAGAAATAAAAGGTGGCGAAGAAGATGATATTAGTAAATACTGATTACATCACGGGAAAAGAATTAGAAATGTTAGGTTTAGTGCGTGGTAGCACCATAAGAAGTAAAAATGTTGTTAAAGACATTACACAAAGCTTAAAAACAATTGTTGGTGGCGAATTAAAAGCATACAACGATATGATGAACGAAGCAAGAGCATTAGCAACTAAAAGAATGGTCGAAGATGCAGAAAAATTGGGTGCAGATGCTATTGTCAATATCCGCTATGCATCTGCAGCAGTAATGCAGGGAGCCGCAGAGGTTATTGCTTACGGAACTGCAGTAAAATTTAAATAAATAATAAAATGAATGCAAACAACAAACTCGTGATTTTTAATAAAATCACGAGTTTGTTTTTATTTGTCGCCAAATTTTCTTCTTTTTATACTACCCCATTGGTTTTTGTTTTTACTGAAACGGAACATTGCAACTATTTTTATTATTGTCATAATTTGACGGTAGCCTAAATTATCTACTATAGCAAAGAATAATAACTTTAAAATGTCTAGCAATTTAGGATATTTACCAAAAATATTTTCTTCTAAAAGCAATGAACCTACTGAAAGAATTGTCCCATAAAGAAGTCCCAATGAATAGAAACCGAGCATAAATTTCACATCAAGAATCCCAAGTGCCCATGATAATGGAACAAAGAAATATCCTAACATTTCTATGATTGGTCCTATGAAATCAAAAAAGCAAAAATATGGTAAAGTCATCATACCTATTTTTTTATATCTGGGGTTAAATATCATATCTTTGTGCTTTAAAAGTGTATCTGCAAGGCCAATATGCCAACGCTTTCTCTGTTTTATCAAATCTTTTAAATTATCAGGGGGTTGGGTCCAGCAAACAGGGTCCGGCATAAATCTTATAGTAGAACCGAGATTTTTTTGAAAACTATTTTTATGAAGTTTTACAACTAATTCTATGTCTTCGCCGATACATTTTGTCGTATAACCACCCACATCAATAACAGCCTGTTTTTTAAATGCACCAAAAGCTCCTGAAATTATAAGAAGCGTACCCATTTCGTTAAGGGCTATTCTTCCCGTTAAAAAATCTCTTAAATATTCATTTGTCTGTATTGTAAATAATGCATTACCAGTAAGAGCAACTGATTTTAGTTTACCATTTTCAATTTCACAACCACTATTTATACGAACGGTTCCGCCAATTGCAACACAATCAGGGTCATTCATAAATGAATAAACAATTCTTAAAAGTGATGTGTCTTCCAGTACACAGTCTGCATCAACCGAAACAAATACAGGGTATTGAGAAATATTTATACCCGCATTAAGAGCATCTGCTTTACCACCATTTTCTTTATCTATAACAACTAAATTTATATGGTTTACAGAGCGGTAAACACCCTTAACCTTTTCTGTACTTATTGATACTTTAAAAGGCTCATTTATTTCGACAAGATTGAATTCTTCAACGAGTTTTTTAAGTGTTTCATCTTTTGAACCATCATTTATAACAACAACTTCATAATTAGGGTAATCAAGAGAAATCAGATTTTTTACTGTATCGCAAATTGTCTGTTCTTCATTGTATGCAGGAACTAAAACACTTATAGGTACAATATTTTCTGATTCAATAAATCTTGAAGAAGTTGAATAATCAAGACTCTTTTTATATTTTTTCAGACCCAAAAATGCATAAAACAGTTGTATAAGATACGTAACACTTACTACTACAACATAACCGGCAGAGCATATATTAAAAAACATAAAAATGGTTGAAACTACATCATTCATTTTTTAAACACGCCCCTTCATAAGTTCTTTTCGTTGTAACATATACGCAACAATTTCACTTGCATATTTATCTTTGCTTTTCTCTATATCGGTAATAAGTTTATCGCTATCCTGAAGTGAAACTAAAATTTCCGCTGTTCTGTAACGAACCCACCATTCTTTATGGTAAACAAACGGTAAAATTATTTCGTAACAATCTTCCGGCGAAATTTTTGAAAGTGCTTCAACTATTGCCGAAGTTAACTCCCAGTCGCTTTCAGGAAGCATTTTTAAAAGCATATCTTTTGCCGGTTTATATTTCAATTCACCTAATGCACGGGCAGTACTTATACGCAAATTAATATTTTCACTATTTAAAAATGGAATTATTTCTTCTGCCAATTCGTAGATTTTTTCATTGCCTATACTTTGGATACAGGCACGGTAAATATAAGAATCACAACTTCTTGAAAGCAATTCTTTAAACAATTCTATTTTGTCACCATTAAAACTTTCAATAAGTTCTTGCATTGTTCTGAATGATACCATAAGTTTAAAATCCTTATGTGACAATAATTCAACGAGAGCTTTCTTTTTACCATTAAGACACAATGCCAACAAACCTACCTGTTGTGCTTCTGAATCATTTTCCCACCGTTTGATATTAGTTAAAATTTCAGGAATAAACCCATCCAGTTTTAATTCTGCCGTCATTTTTGTTGTCAACAATGCAACTGATTGATTTTTGAATGTAAGATTATCTCTGAAATATCCTGTAAATTTTTCGGTTGAAAGAATTTTTCTTAATATCTCAAACTTTTCTTCATCAACAGTATCTGCAAGATTTTCTAAAAGTCTGATTCCGTTAGGAGTGAAAAGCTTTTTCATTTTTTTAATTTTACTTTCGCCCTTTTCACCTTCATCCAGTAACCTTATTATTCTTTTTTCTAATCTCTTATTTGCCTTCACTTTTGCTCCTTAATAAATATGAAAAAGTATAAGAACAAGTACAAAAACAACTAATATTGCAAAAAACACAATATTAATATAGTCCATAAACTCTATAAGAAATTTCAAGTTTACACCCCTCATCAAGTATATAATCAGTCACTAACAATGTATAAAAATCCGCCAATTGTTAATTGCTATGAATTATAACACATATTTTTTCGCAAAATCAATAAAAAAAGTGCTTTTCTTTTGTAGAAAAACACCAACACAAACACTCATATATTGTATAATATTAACAACAAAGAGCCAATGTATTAAAATACACTGACTCTTTTTTGATTTTAATAGTTATTTTCGTAAATCAACTTTTCAACTGTCCAGTTTTTGAGAACTTCGCACTGGTCTTTACCTTCTTTTTTAGCGCCGTCTAAATCGTGGTCACGGTAGTTACCACATTCAATAGCGCTTACACCGGGAATTTCTCCTTCATATTCTGCTACAAATTTCAACGCATCTTTTGTAAGTTCAAGTGCATCTTCATGACTCATTTTAGTTGTTAAAAAATAAAATCCTGTTCTGCAACCCATAGGACCAAAATAAATTATATTATCTTTAAATTTACTATTTCTTACAAATGTTGCAAAAAGATGTTCCAATGTATGAATTGCACCATTCTCCATAACTTCTTCAACATTTGGTTTCCTTGTTCTAATATCATAAGTAGTAACATCGCCATCAACGCGGGAAATGTACATTCCTCTGTTTAATTTGTTGTGGTCAACTGTAAAGCTCGCAATTTTTTCCATATTATTTTCCTTCTTTCTTTTGTCTCAAATTCTTGAAAAATTTTGTTAAAATTTCACTGCATTCAAGTTCCATAATTCCACTTCGAAAATTCGGTTTATGGTTAAAATCAAGCAAAAAAAGATTTGTAACTGAACCACACGCACCATTTTTATAGTCACTGGCACCGAAATAAACATTTTTTATTCTCGAATTTATAATTGCTCCTGCACACATGGGGCATGGCTCTAATGTAACATATAAATCACATTTAAAAAGTCGCCAGCCACCTAATTTTTTACACGCATTATTTATTGCTTCTATTTCTGCATGACAAAGAGCATTTTTTTCTGTTTCACGTCTGTTTCTGCCTGTTCCGACGATTTCACCGTCGCAGACAATCACTGCACCAACCGGCACTTCACCTTCATTTGCCGACTGCTGTGCAAGTGAGAGAGCTTCTTTCATAAAATCTTCGTGACACATCATGTTGTGACACCTGTTGACGGAGTAATACAACCAATTGCCTGAACAATAAATACAATTATTGCTATAATCATCATCGGTGTAAAAATAAACTTCTTGAATTT
>JAFSBS010000289.1 GCA_017437165.1 Clostridia bacterium | reverse complement strand
TTTCACCTTACTACTCACTTAAAATAAACGGACACTCTGTTCCTGTTTATTCTACTGTTGTTTTTGTAGGTGACACCGAAAACGGTGAATTACATTCTTTTGCTGAAATCTACATTGACGAAATTACAGAGTTACCATTAAAAATTACACTTTCTTCTGAAGATTATAAAATTAAAAATGCCATTTGCTTACCTGATTCATTAAAAGTTGTTTCACACATGAACGACAACACACTTACTGCATTTATTAAAGGCACCGGCACATACACATTTGTACTCAACAAATCACAGGAAGCGGCGTTTACACTTTTCGTAAAAGACCGTCTTGATGAAGATGCAACAATTGAAAATTTAAAAGCTGCCTACGGTGAAGAAAATGTTACTGTATATGACAGCGGTGTTCATTACCTTGATTATATAAATGTAACAAAAGACAATTCAGTTATTTATTTAAGACAAGGTGCGTACCTTGTTGCAAACCATAAATATGAAATCAATTCATTGGAAGACGAAGCACTTTATGTTGAAGAAGAAGCACTTTCTTCTAACAGCCTCGGTCTTACAAGAATGCCATTTATTAACTTTGGCAACTGTTCAAATGTAAGATTTTATGGTCGCGGCGTTATAGATATGACAAGACTTGACCGCAGAGAAAGACGCGGTATGGTATTCACAAATTGTAACAATGTTGAAGTTATTGGTCCAAAAATTGTCAACTCACCTGAATGGTCATTTATAGCTTACAACTGTGAAAATGTAAATATTGTTGACCTTGACATTTTTGGTTACAGAATAAACTCTGATGGGTTCGCAATCTGCAGTTCAAGAAATGTTAATGTAAGCAGAAGCTTTGTAAGAACCGGTGACGATTTATTTGGGGTAAAAGGTCTTGGCGGTTACGACGGAATAAAATGTCAGAATGTAACATTCAGCGAATGTTACGGCTGGGGCGGTAAGGCAAGATGCTTTGGTATTTTCGGTGAAGTTCACGCACCTATAAGCGATATCACATTCAAAGATTCTGCAGTAATTTACCGTGATGCTACATGGGATAACGACAGAGTCTGCTCACTCGGTATTATAGTTGAACAGGCAGGCGGTTCTATAAGCAATGTTACTTACGACAATATAGAAATTTACAAAGATACAGGCAGAGCAATCGGTTGCCTTATTTACAGTGATGATATCGAAAACTTCGTTGTAGATAACATTCAATATAAGAACATTAAATACAACGCAGAGTTACCTGCAAAATTCACTTCTAACGGCAAACAAAACACAATCAATGTTACAATTGAAAATGTTACCGCAAACGAAGAAAAACTCACAAACGATAACATTATTAAAGATGAGTTTGCGAATGTAACATTCAGGGACTAGGAATTAGGAATTAGAATTGAATAAACTATATGCATTCTATCATATTTAGTTTACAATAAACTTCAAATGATAGAATGCATTTTTTCATAAAAATTTTCTATTTCCTATTTCCTATTTCCTAGTTCCTAATTTCTAATTCCTAGTTCCTAATTCCTAGTTCCT
>JAFSBS010000288.1 GCA_017437165.1 Clostridia bacterium | reverse complement strand
TTATTGAAGTTAACCCACGTTCTTCAAGAACAGTTCCATTCCTTTCAAAAGCAACTTCATACAGTTTAGCGGATATTGCAACTCTTACAATTTTAGGTAAGAGTCTTAAAGAACAAGGTATCGATTATCTCTATCCTGAAGATAAAAAACGTTGGTATGTTAAAGCTCCTGCTTTCTCATTCTCAAAACTCCGCGGACTTGATGCGTACCTTTCACCTGAAATGAAATCAACCGGTGAAGCAATCGGTTACGATAATAAACTTACCCGCGCTCTTTATAAAGCTTTACAGGCTTCCGGTATGAATGTTATGAACTACGGTACAGTTCTTGCTACTATTGCTGACGAAGACAAAGAAGAAGCGTTACCAATTATCCGTCGCTTCTACAATATGGGCTTCAATATTCAGGCAACAGAAGGTACTGCAAACTTCCTTAAAGAAAACGGTATCAGAACTCACGCAGTTAAGAAAATCAGCGAAGGCAGTGAAGAAATTCTTAACAATATGCGTCAGGGATATATCAACTATGTAATCAATACCCGTGACATTAACCAGACAGGTTTCTTGTCAGATGGTCACGAAATTCGTCAATGTGCAGTTGAAAACAATGTAACACTCTTCACATCGCTCGATACTGTTGCGGTATTACTTGATGTTCTTGAAGAAACAACACTTTGCATTTCAACAATTGATGAATAAGAGGTAAATATGTATCAGGGAATCTATAAAATAAAAGAAAATAAAAAAATCGCAAAAGATGTTTATAAAATGATTGTTGAGGGGGATACTTCATCACTTACTGCAACAGGTCAGTTTGTAAATATCAAAGTTGATGGTTTATACTTAAGACGACCAATTTCTGTTTGCGATTATGACGAAAGTACAATAACGCTTATCTACAAGGTAGTAGGTGCAGGTACTGAAATTATGTCAACTAAAGTGTCGGGAGAAACATTTGATATATTAGTAGGTCTCGGCAATGGCTACAATACCGATAAAAGTGGAGAAACTCCGCTTTTAATCGGCGGTGGAGTCGGTGTTCCGCCAATGTACGGACTTTGCAAAAAGTTAGTAGCAGAGGGCAAAAAACCAACTGTAATTTTAGGATTTAATACTGCAGATGAAATCTTCTACAAAGAAGAATTTGAAGCGTTGGGCGTTAAAGTATATGTTACTACTGTTGATGGTAGTGTAGGCACAAAAGGTTTTGTAACAGATGTTATGAAGAATCTTGAATATTCGTACTTTTTCACCTGTGGTCCGATGCCTATGTTTAAAGCAATTGAAAATACTGCAGTAACAAGCGGACAGTACAGTTTTGAAGAAAGAATGGGTTGTGGCTTTGGTGCTTGTATGGGTTGCTCATGCAAAACAAAATACGGCAATAAGCGTATCTGTAAAGATGGACCTGTTTTAGAAAGGGAGGAGATTATATGGTAAATCTTGAAACATCACTTTGTGGTTTAAATCTCTCCAACCCTTTAATTCCTGCAAGCGGTACTTTTGGATACGGTTACGAGTTCGCAGAACTCTATGACATAAACATTTTAGGTACATTTTCTTTTAAAGGTACAACAAAAGATGCTCGTTTCGGCAATCCCACACCAAGAATTGCCGAGTGTGAAGCAGGTATGATAAATGCTGTAGGGCTTCAGAATCCGGGTGTAGAAAAAGTTATTTCTGAAGAATTACCAAAACTTAAAGAAGTTTTTAATAAAAAAGTTATGGCAAATGTAAGTGGATTTTCTGTCGAAGATTATGTTTACACTTGTGAGAAACTTGATAAAGAAGAACAGGTAGGCTGGCTCGAAGTAAATGTGAGTTGCCCTAATGTTCACGGTGGCGGTATGAGTTTCGGTACATCACCTGAAGCAGCGGCGGAAGTTACAAGAGAAGTCAAAAAAGTAACAACTAAACCTGTAATTATAAAACTTTCACCAAATGTTACAGATATCGTTTCAATAGCAAAAGCGTGTGAAGAAGCAGGAGCAGATGGTATAAGTCTTATAAATACACTTTTAGGTATGCGGATTGATTTAAAAACAAAGAAACCTGTTATAGCAAATAAAATGGGTGGTTTCTCCGGTAATGCAATTAAGCCTGTTGCAGTAAGAATGGTGTATCAGGTTTACGATGCTGTTAATATTCCGATTGTCGGAATGGGTGGTGTTTCAACTGCCGAAGATGTAATTGAATTTATGTTAGCAGGTGCTTCAGCGGTTGAAGTAGGTGCCGCAAACCTCATTAACCCAACTGCCTGCAAAGACATAATCGAAGACCTTCCGAGGGTTATGGATAAATACAAAATAGAAAATTTAAGCGAAATTATACGTTGCGTATAAAGTTTTGGTCAAATCACCCTGTAGGGGCGGGGTTCTACTC
>JAFSBS010000287.1 GCA_017437165.1 Clostridia bacterium | reverse complement strand
ATAAAACTCTGCATTTTTTCATCTTGTTAAAACAATTATAATATGATATAATTCATAATGTATTATTTTGTTGTCAGGTGATTTTATGAATAACCCGATTTACAATTCAATATCAGCACTTGGTACACTTGTTACAAATTTAGTAACAGGTGCTATACGCTTTTACAGAAGATATATTTTATTCGGTATAAAAAATACAATCGCCAAGTTTATAATTTATAACAAAGAGTCTTTTAAATCCGCAAAGACGTTCATAAAAAGAGCAGTTGTATTTTTACTTATTGCTTCTGTTATAACAAGTGTAGTTGTTATCGCTAACAGGACAAGCACAAAAATTTCTGCAACTGAAGTTGTTTTTGATGGAGAAACTGTCGGCTATATAAAGAATAGTGACGATGCAGAAAAAATCAAAGAAACAACACTAAAAAAACTCAATACAAATAAAGACCTTGAAATAAAATTCAAAAACGTAAGAACTGAACCTTACAACATAATTTCAAATGAAGAATTAACCGATAATCTAGTTAAGGTTATTGCACCCGATTACATAAAAGTCTGTGAAGTTTATTTCGATGACAAATTCATTTGTGCTGTGAGTGACCAATTAACTGCACACAACGCAATAAATTCTGTACTTGAAAACGAAAAAGCAAAATTTCCCAAAGCATCAGTTTCATTCAATGAAAAAATCACATATAAATACGCTTACTATAAAAGCAGTGACGAAAACATCTGGACACAAGACCGACTCCAACTTGCAATCAGAAGTTTTGAACTGCTTACTCCGCAACACGTAGAATGTGAAACTAAAATATCTAAAGTCGAATATGAAACAGTTGATATTGAAACAAACACTCTTTTCATTGGTGACTCGAGAGTAAGAAGAAAAGGTCAGAACGGTTCCGAGTATGTAATTGACCTTGTTACTTATATAAATGATAAAAAAGTTATGTCACAGAATCTTACAAGTCTTTCTATTAAGGCTCCCGTTTCACAGGTAGTTGAAAGAGGTATGAGGGCAGAAAGCATTTCAATGGGTGGTTACACAGTTACTCAGACAAGTGGTTATTTCTGTTGGCCTGTTGTAGGACTTCACGTCGTTACTTCTCCTTTTGGTTGGCGTAGTCTTGGCAATCATAAAGGTATTGATATTTCCGGTGCAAACGCATCCGGCTCGCTTGTTGTTGCAGGTGCTTCGGGTGTTGTTACAGAAGCAGGTTGGAGTACAGGCGGTTATGGTAACTATGTTATGATAGACCATGGTAACGGTATGGAAACACTTTACGCTCACATGCTTGACAATTCACTAATGGTAAGTGCAGGTGAGCAAGTGACAAAAGGCCAGGCAATAGGTAGAGTTGGTAACACCGGTTACTCATTCGGCGCCCACTTACACTTTGAAGTAAGAATAAATGGTACAAGGGTAAACCCTGCGTGGTATATAGGACTTGAACAATGAATATAACAGTAATTTGTTTAGGAAAACTTAAAGAAAATTATTTAAGAGATGCAATACAGGAATATTCAAAAAGAATTTCTGCTTATGGTAAACTTAATATAATTGAACTATCCCCTGTTAAATTGCCTGAAAATCCATCAGACACACAAATAAACAGTGCATTAGAAAAAGAGGCAGAGGAGATTTTAAAAAAGATTCCTTCAAACTCTTTTATTATTCCATTGTGTGTTGAGGGAACTTTAAAATCAAGCGAAGAATTAGCAAGTAAATTCAACGAGATTTCGCTTTCAGGTAAAAGCAATATTGTTTTTATTATCGGCAGTTCTTTCGGGCTTTCTGACAGAGTAAAAAAACAAAGTGATTTAAAGCTTTCATTTTCTAAAATGACATTCCCCCACCAGCTTATGAGAGTTATGCTTTTAGAGCAGATTTACAGAGCATTCCAGATAAATAACAATGGGAAGTATCATAAATAAAATTGCTGAGCAATCTAATTCGGAATTCGTAATGCGTAATTCGGAATTAAGGGTCTGCGACGCGATTATAAAATGTTATAATGGTCAGTAAGTTAATGGAGAGAGTAAGATTATGATTTGTGATATGTGTCAGAATTATTGCTATGACGAAGAATTTGAAGAATATTACTGCGACATTAATCTTGATGAAGATGAATATATGCGTTTTTTAAGCACAGTAACAGAAACAAATTGCCCGTACTTTAAGAATGGAGACGAGTACAGTATTGTAAGAAAACAAAATTAATTTTGTTTTCTTACAATCTAATTCGGAATATGTAATGCGTAATCCGTAATTATATTATAATTTAATATAAATAACAAAAACTACATTTTCTCATTTAAGGCAATCTATAAATGAAAGAATGTAGTTTTTATAATATTATAATAGCGTCGCAGACCCTTTAATTCCGAATTACGCATTACGAATTCCGAATTAAATCTATTCCTTTTTCAAGTGTTTCAAGGTCAATCATCCCGCCGGCACTTGCTTCTAAATATCCTTCTTCATCAATAAAAAACGTAGCAGGAAAGCCAGTTAAACCATAATTATTTACCGCTTCAATATTTGTGTCAAAATAAATATTGAAGTCGTAGCCTTCATCTTCATAATACTTTTT
>JAFSBS010000286.1 GCA_017437165.1 Clostridia bacterium | reverse complement strand
TAATTTTATGTGTCTTTGTTTCTTGCAAAGCGCAATTTTTAAAAACAGAAAAATTAAGAATACCGGATTTTAGTGAAGTCCAAAAAGTTCAACTCGTTACAAATGATAAAGTTTATAATATTATGTTGTCACATAGTGAGAAAGGGAATACAAACATTACTTTTGTAGATGATGCGCCTGAAACACTTCTTCGTATGAAGGTTAAAATTCATAATGATGTTTGCGATCTTACAAGCGATGACATAAATTTTTCTGCAAATATCAATAATTTCAGTAATGATTTTCTACCACTCATAATTTATAAATTTCTTGTTGAAACTGATTTTCAGAACGAACAGTTTAATTTTAACAGCGAAGATGATTTCTATTTCATTGAAAAATGTGTGTTAGGAAAAACAGTTATTTTTAACATACAGTTATCTCTCACTGAAGATTCACAGAGTTATTTGATTGAAATTAAATAGTCAGAATACAATAAGTGTATTTTGACTATTTATTTTCTTTTTTTATATTGAAAAATATTCATATATGTGATAAAATTGTTACAAATATATTAACAAACTATAAGGAGAAGATTTATGGAAGCATTAGAGAGGGCTTTACTTTATGCAATGCCTAATTTTATGGGTATAGCAATTATAATTATTATGGTAATCAGCAGAAGAAACGTTTCTTTGAAGAATTCTGAAAAAATGTATTTTGACAATACACTTATTTCAATAGCGATTTTCTTGTTTGTTGGTTCAATGCTTTGGTTCTGCGAATGTTCAGAAGCACCGTTTGTTGTTTTTCTTAACAGAATATTTTCTTTTGTTTATAGTATGGTTTTACCTGCTATCGGTATGTTTTATGTTTTCTATTGCGAATGCAGAATGTCTCCCGAAAATCAAGTTCCAAGAACAAAAAAATTTGTATTTATGCTTCCTGTAATTCTGAATGCGGTTGTTTCATTGTTAAGCGTGTTCTCGGGTACATATTTTGATATTGTTAATGGTAAATATGTTCGTGGGCCTCTTTTCTCAATTCCTTTTGTTATATTGTTTGCGTATCTGATTTATTCGGCTGTAACAACATTTATGACATCTAAAAAGCAAATTAACTTAACTAAAAAACCGGAGTTTTTATATCTTGCATCATTCTCTATCTTACCTTTGATTTCCGGTGTAGTTCAGATGCTTTTCTATGGAATGGAAGTTCTTGCAATTTCTTTAGTTATATCATCACTTATAGTTTATAATGAAGCACAAAACAGACTCATTTCAATCGACCCGCTTACAATCACTAATAATAAATGGCAACTTAACAGATACCTGGAAAGAATCGGTAAATCACTTTCGCCTCAGGTAATGCTCTTTGTTATGTTTGTAGATATTGACAATTATCGTTCAATAGTAAGGTCTTATGGCAGAGAAGCGGGTAATGAAGCTGTAGTTGAAGCGGCAACAAGACTTAAAAAGATTGTTTCAGGTACACACGATTTTCTTTGCAGAATTGGTACTGACCGTTTTGTTATTGTGGCACAGCGTCCAAGTGAACCTGCGGCAGATATAACAAGAACAACTTACGCTAAAAAGTTTGAAGAATTAGGGAAACAGGATTTTAAAGCGTATGATCTTAATGTTTCAATTGGTCTTGCAGGTGCAGAAACAATCAACAGTATGGAAGATGTTGACTTGCTTATAAACGAAGCAGAAAAAGATATGAGAAAAATTCGTAAAGTTGCTAAAAGATTTTCTAAAATGAGTAAATCTTCGTTATATGGTGGTAAATACTACGAAGAAGAATAAAAAAATAAACTTCTGACTTGAATGTCAGAAGTTTATTTTTATGTCAAATTATTTTTTTAAGAGAGATGCAGCTGCTTCATCGAGGAAAATAACAACATCTTTGTGGTTTTGCAAAATAGAAGCAGGTACCTGAGGTGTAACTTCGCCTTCAACCATATTTTTGATTGCTTCTGCTTTTTTCTCACCGGTTGCAATAAGCACAACTTTTTTAGCTCTCATAATTTGTTCAATACCCATTGTAAGAGCATAGTGAGGCATTGCACCTTCATCAAAATAAATTTTGTTAGCATTTATTGTGCTATCTGTAAGTTTAACTTTGAACGAACCAACTGTAAATTCGTCTGCAGGTTCGTTGAAACCAATATGAGCGTTGTTGCCGATACCTAAAAGTTGAACATCAATTCCGCCGGCGTTGTTGATTTCAGCATCATATCTTGCGCATTCTTTTTCAGTATCTTCTGCGTTTCCATTGAGAAAGTGAACATTTTCTTCTTTAATGTCAAGTGAGTTAAAGAGTTGTTCGTGCATGAATGTGTAGTAACTGTTTTTGTCATTTTTTGGTAAATCACAGTATTCATCAAGATTGTAAGTTTTTACATCTTTGAATGAAATACCACCATCATTATAGGTTTTTATAATGTTTTTGTAAGTAGGAATCGGAGAAGCACCGGTTGCAAGACCAAGAACTGCACTTGGATTTGCTTTTACTGTGTCAGTAAAAATTTTAGCTGCCTCTACGCCGATTTCTTCAGCAGTTTTAAAAATCTTAATTTTCATATATATCACCCTTTTTTTAGTTTTACACAAAAATTATACCACAAAAAATAAATAATAAAAGGGGATTTTTGGTTTTTTTAAAAGAAATATTGAAAAATTTTAATAAAATGTTATAATATTATAGATAATGTGTTCATTTAGAGGTGTTACAATGATTAAAAACATCGTTTTTGATATGGGAGGAGTTATTTTAGAATTCAACTTAAAGAAAACAGTTGAAGCAGAATTCAGGCCTGAATATCACGAGGTTATATATGAGCATGTATTCGGCGAAAACAGTGTATGGAAGTTACTTGATAAAGGTGTTTTTACTTTTGACCAGGTTATTCCGGGTATATTAGAAAAACTACCTGTTGAAATACACGAAAAAATTACTGCTATGGTAACTGATTTTTACGACTATATGCCACCATTTAAAGAGACTTATGAACTCATTAAAGAATTAAAAAATAATGGTTATCCTATTTATCTTCTTTCAAATGCTACTCCGCGTTTTTTTGACAGATATTTAGATGTTCCTGCGTTTGAATTTTTTGATGGTTTCTTTATTTCAGCATGTTATAAAGTTTTGAAACCCGATAGAGAAATTTATGAGGCTTTTTGTAAAAAGTTTTCATTGAATCCCGAAGAATGCTTTTTTATTGATGATTTAGAAGCAAACATAAAAGGTGCAAAAGATTACGGAATGAGCGGTTTTGTTTTTTCTGCACCGGATACAAATTCGTTAAAAATGGCTTTGAGAGAAGCCGGTGTTAATATTTAAAAAGGAGTATTACTTATGAAAAAAATTATTACATTACTAGTTGCTTTAGTTACAATTACTTCAGTGTTATTATGTTTTACTGCTTGTAAAGACAAAACAGACACAGAGCCAACAACTGATAATATTACTACAACTGATGGTATTCGTTATGGTTATTCTGCAGAGGTTACAGCAACTTCATTAAAAGTTTATAAAGATGATGTTTTTGTTCAGGAACTCAATTATCCGGAAAGTAAAATGGATACTTTCGTTTTGGGATTTGCACAAAATCATGTTGCTTTTCAGGATATGAATTTTGATGGACATGACGATATATGTCTCACAATTTCTGCAAACCAAGGTATTTTTGATTACTGCTGTTGGATTTTCCAAGCAGAAAAAGGTACATTTATTTATAACGAAACACTTTCTTCGTTCACCTCTATCTCTTTAGATACAGTAAATAAGCAAGTTGTTGTTACTGAAAATGATAGTGAAAAAGGTGTTTTTGTAATTTATGAGTGGGTCAATGGAGAACTCAAAAAGGTAACAACAAAAAATGAATTGCCTGAAACAGTTACAAATACAATTCTCGGTTCAACAAGTTCCGATTCAACAGCTTCAAGAGAGCCTGAAACAACAAAAAATAATAACGTTGTTAAAGATACAACTGTACCCAATATTATTAAACCACAACCGGAAACAAGTAAACCATCCGGCAGTGGTTCGGGTAATGGTATTAACTATTCACCGGACCTTTATGAAAATGAATGGTATTAACTTTTAATAACGAGGTAAAAAATTATGTCTGAAGAAATTAAAATTGTTGAAGAAACAACTGTTGTTACAGATAATAAAATGTCTTTGAAAGAAGAAGCAGAGTCTTTTAAGTTTTTTAAAAATTGTTCTGCAACATTAAAAAAACTTTCTGTTGCTATGTTTGTAATCAACTTGTTTTTTATAGTAATCGGTGTTGTTATAGGTGCTGTTGTAGCAAGTGCTTATTACGGTGTGCAAGTTGTAGCGTTACTCGCAGTTCCGATTATTTCGGTAGTAGTTATTTTGGTTGTTATAGCAAGACTTGTTTCTGCATTGATTTATGGTTTTGCAGAAATAGTAGAAAAATACGAAAAGTAAGATTTTGTATATAAACGAGGGATAATAATGAAAGAATTATTCGTGAAACTTAAAGAAGCGGAATGCGATGTAGAAGGTGCATTGGCTCGTTTTCTTGATGACGAAGAACTGTATGAACAATTTTATGGCGAACTTTTAAATGACGAAGCATTCGGTAAATTGGGACTTGCTTTAGAAGAACGCAGAATCGGTGATGCTTTTGAATATGCTCATACGTTAAAAGGTATAATAGGTAATATGGGTTTAACCCCGCTTTTTGAAACCGTTTGTGATATTGTTGAACCTCTAAGAGTTGGTAGTTTAGAAGGTGTACTGAATAAATATTATGAACTTTTAAAACAACGAGAATATTTTATCCGATTTATACAATAAAGTACTTGACAAACTTTTTGTGTAGGTATATAATTCTTACATAATTTT
>JAFSBS010000285.1 GCA_017437165.1 Clostridia bacterium | reverse complement strand
CTTTTTCTCAATTCGCTCTATCTTCTTAAAACTGATAAAAAAACACCGTCTTTTATAAAGTCGGTTACAGAATTCAGACTTATGACACTTTCGGGTTATATGCCACAACTTGTAGGTTGTGATAGGTGCGGTGAGTACGAGACTGCGGTTATGGGTTTTGACAAAGAAAGTGGTAAAATTTATTGTGAGAATTGTAGTCCGCATTCAGTTTTAAAACTTCCATCATCTGTAATTAAAGCAATGCGTTTTGTGGCACTTTCCGATTTTGAGAAAATTTTCTCGTTCACGGTTTCAGATGATAATATTAAAATTTTTGAAAATCTTACAGAAGATTATCTTCTCAATAAAACACAAAGAAAGTTTAAAACACTTGATTTTTATAACACTATAAAGGATTAAAATATAAAAATGAATGATATGAACAGACATTTAAAGGCTATAGAATTAGATAAAGTACTTTCTATGGTGGCAGAAAGAGCGTGTAATGATGACGCAAAAGAAGCTATTTTGAATTTAAGACCGGAAAGTAATCTGCAATTGGTAGCCGATTTATTAAAAAAGACCGAAGATGCTTACATATTGTTAGCAAAATTCGGTGGTCCGTCTTTTGGTGGACTTAAAAATGTGAGTAATGCTCTCGCTCGTGCAAAAGCAGGGGCTATGCTCACTATGAAAGAATTGCTCGATATTGGTAGCACAGTAAGAGCAGTAAGAAATTTACGCGACTGGCGTGACGGTAGTGGACAAGAGCCTTTGAGTATAGATATTTATTTTTCTTCACTTATGCCAAATAAGTTTTTGGAAGAAAAAATATTTTCTGCAATTTTAAGCGAAGATGAAATGAGTGACAATGCATCACCGGAACTCGCATCTATAAGAAGAAAAATAAAGAATCAGGAAAATTCGGTAAGAGAAAAGTTAGAAAAAATTATTCGCTCACAGAATTTAAAAAATGTTTTGCAAGATGCAATTATTACCCAACGAAACGGGCGATATGTAGTACCTGTAAAAAGTGAACACAGAGCGACGGTTTCAGGTCTTGTTCACGACACTTCTTCAACGGGGGCTACGGTGTTTGTTGAACCTGCGGGCGTAGTTGAAGCCAACAACGAAATAAGGGTTTTAAAGGGTAAAGAAACTGGGGAGATTGAAAGAATACTTTATGAACTTTCTTCACTTGCAGGTAGTTTTTTTGATGAAATAAAAGGCAGTTATGAGTGTGCTGTTGAAATAAATGTTATTTTCAGTAAAGCACAACTTGCTTATAAAATGAATGCTACAATGCCGAAACTCAACGCAAAAGGCATTATAAACTTAAACAAAGCAAGGCATCCGTTGATCGACCCGAAAAGTGTAGTTGCAACTGATATTCATTTGGGGAAAGAGTTTGATACACTTGTTATTACCGGCCCTAACACAGGTGGTAAGACAGTTGCAATTAAAACGCTTGGACTTCTTTCAGCAATGGCAATGTGTGGACTTATGCTCCCTTGTGGTGATGAAAGCGAAATTTCTGTATTCAATGAAATTTTAGCAGATATAGGTGATGAGCAAAGTATTGAACAATCACTTTCAACTTTTTCGTCACATATGGTGAATATTGTGAATATTCTGAAAACAGCAAATGAGAATTCACTCGTTTTAATAGACGAATTAGGTGCGGGTACTGACCCTGTTGAGGGTGCGGCACTTGCTATGGCTATTTTAGAACAATTGCATTTGCAAGGTGCAAAGATTGCTGCAACAACCCACTATGCAGAATTAAAAGCCTATGCGTTAGAAACCGACAGAGTTGAAAATGGTTCCTGTGAATTTGATGTTAATTCGTTAAGACCTACTTACCGTCTTTTAATTGGAGTTCCGGGTCGTTCAAATGCTTTTGCAATCTCTGAAAGATTGGGTATTGCAACAAACATAATAGAGCGAGCAAAAAAACTTGTTTCTTCTGAAAGTGTTCGTTTTGAGAATGTTGTTGATAAGTTAGAAGCAAGCAGACTCGAAATGGAAAAGGAAAAGAAAGAAGCAGAAAGAATAAAAGCGTTAGCGGATGAGGAACGCGAAAAGGCAAGAATAATTCTTAATGAAGCGCAACAAAGACGCGATAAAGAAATAGAAAACGCAAAGGGCGAGTCCTTAAGAATTGTTGAGCAGGCAAGAAGAGAAGCAAATTCCCTTTTAGCAGAAATAGAGAAGCTCAAAAAAGAAACTAAATCAACAAAAGATGCCGCAGAGCTTTTAAGAAAAGCACGTTCAACAGTCAATAGTCACCTTAATGCAATTGACAACGCAGTAAATCCGGTTCTTTCTGATATTGATGATGATGAAAATTATGTTTTACCGAGAGAACTCGAAATTGGTGATGATGTTTTCTGCAAAACAATAGGCAAAAATGCAGTTGTTACTGCGCTTAAAGATAAAAAAGGTAATATTGAAATCGCCGCAGGTATGCTTAAAATGCGTGTCAGCGAAAACTCTTTAAAACTTTTAGAAAAGAAAAAGGAAAAACCAAAAAGTAATACCAAGAGAAATTCCATTGAAAGCAGGGCAAGTAAAGAAATCAATAATCGTTGCGATTTGCGTGGACTTATGGTTGACGAGGCACTTTTGGTTCTTGACAGATTTATAGATGATATAATTATGTCAGGACTTAACGAGTGTACAATAATTCACGGTAAAGGTACGGGTGCTTTAAGAACTGCCGTTACTAAATTCTTGAAATCAGACCCAAGAGTACGCTTCTCTCGCCTCGGTACTTTCGGCGAAGGGGAAAACGGAGTTACGATTGCGGAGATTAAGTAGTTGGCAGTTGTTAGTGGTCAGGAAG
>JAFSBS010000284.1 GCA_017437165.1 Clostridia bacterium | reverse complement strand
AATCGCAGAACAGAAAATGCCTGACTTAAACGCAGCAGATATCGATGCAGCTATTTCAATGGTTGCAGGTACTGCACGTAGCATGGGCGTTACTGTTGTAGATTGATGCTCCCGGGTGGGAGGTAAATCCGATTTAACCACTCTATAGGGAGGAAATAAAAGACTATGAAACATGGTAAAAAATATGTAGAGAGCGCAAAACTCGTAGATAGCACAAAACTCTATGATGTAGCAGAAGCTCTCGAACTTGCAGCAAAGACTGCAAGTGCTAAATTTGATGAAACTGTTGAGATGCACATTCGTCTCGGTGTTGATTCACGTCACGCTGACCAACAAGTTAGAGGCGCTGTTGTTCTTCCTAACGGCACTGGTAAAAAAGTTCGCGTTGCTGTATTTGCAAAAGGTGATGCTGCAAGTGCTGCTGAAGCTGCAGGTGCTGATATCGTAGGTGCAGAAGACCTTCTCGCTCAGATTCAGGGCGGTATGATGGACTTCGACGTATGTATCGCTACACCAGATATGATGGGTCTCATAGGTCGTTTAGGTAAAGTTCTCGGTCCAAGAGGTCTTATGCCTTCACCAAAAGCTGGTACTGTTACTCCTGATGCTGCTAAAGCAGTTGAAGAAGCAAAAGCTGGTAAAATTGAGTACCGTCTTGACAAAACAAATATTATTCACTGCCCAATTGGTAAAGCTTCATTTGGTGGCGAGAAATTAGCAGAAAACGCTAACGCTCTTCTTGACGCTGTTATCAAAGCAAAACCGGCTGCAACAAAAGGTACTTATATCCGTTCTTGCGTTGTTGCTACAACAATGGGTCCTGGTATCCGTGTAAACGCTGCAAAACTTGCAGGTACAGCAGTTGCTGAATAATAATTGTTGTCAATAAAAAAACTATTGACAATCACAATTTTTTGTGATAATATACCTATGCTGTTCTAAAGACAGTAGGTGCAAAATGCCTAAAGGTTAGTTTTTAACCGCCTACCGAGGAATTGCGTTATAACATTATTATGTGTTTTAATGCCTTTCTCGTGTTGTGCGTGAAAGGCATTTTTGATTATAAAATTTCGCTTATAGCGGAGGTGAATTTTTTTGGCAAGTGCAAAAGTATTAGAAGCTAAAAAAGCTGAAGTTGCTGCTCTTTCAGAGAGATTCCAGAATGCTTGTGCCGGTGTTCTCGTAGATTACAAAGGTATAAACGTTGCTGATGATACAGCACTTCGTGCAGAACTTCGTAAAGAGGGTGTTGAGTACACAGTTACTAAAAACACTATGATTGAACTCGCAGTTAAGGGTTCAGAACTCGAAGGTCTTACAGATTGTCTTAAAGGCACTACTGCAGTTGCAACATCTAAAGATGACTATGTAGCTGCTGCAAGAATTCTTGCAAAGTTTGCTTCAACTCACGAAAACTTTAACATTAAGAGTGGTTTCCTTGATAACGAAGTAATCAGCCTTGAAAAAATCGACAGCCTTGCAAAACTTCCATCAAGAGAAGTTCTTCTTGCTACTGTATGTAACGTATTTAATGCACCAATCGCATCATTTGCTCGTGCAGTTCAGGCTATCGTTGATAAAGGTGAAGCAGCAGCCGAATAATTGCTGTTAAGTTAAAAAAATAATTTAAAATTTATTTAAAGAGCAAAATGCTCAAATTTAGGAGGAAAATAAAATGGCATCAGAAAAAATTACTGCTATTATTGAAGAATTAAAAGTTCTTACAGTTCTCGAACTTTCAGAACTCGTAAAAGCTGTAGAAGAAGAATTTGGCGTATCTGCAGCAGCTGCAGTTGCAGTTGCAGCACCTGTTGAAGGTGGCGCAGCAGCAGCTGAAGAAAAAACAGAATTTGACATCGTTCTTACAGACGTTGGCGCAAACAAAATTGCTGTTATCAAAGTTGTTCGTGAAATCACAGGTCTTGGCCTTGCAGAAGCAAAAGCTAAGGTTGATGGTGCTCCTGCAACTCTTAAAGAAGCAGCTTCTAAAGAAGATGCTGAAGCAGCAAAAGCTAAGCTTGAAGAAGCTGGCGCAAAAGTTGAACTTAAATAATTATAGTTTGATGATAAAAATGCTCGGTAGAGAAATCTACCGAGCATTTTTATTTATCAGTAAGTCAGTGATAAGTACAGTTGCAAGAAATAAAAAAAGTTTTACTTTTTTAAAAGTAAAACTTTTTTGAAAGCCATTTTTTAAATTTTCTGTTTTTAGTTGCAACAAATGAAGTTGCGAATAACATAAAAGAAACACCTGCGGTTGTTATAACCAGATAATCAAAAATTAAGCTATGCGGAATGAAATACATTACTATCTGAAGTAGCAGAGAAAATGTTGTAATAGAACTCAAAACTGCCATAATGCTATGGAACTTTGTTAAAAACTTTCTTGCTATAAAGGGGAGTACAGAAAGATTCCATAGAATCCCTGTTGCAAAGACAACATAAGCCGACCACGGTGTTACAGGTGTAAGTAAGATATTCAGAATAACAGAAAGAATACTAAAACCAAGAATAGACAATGAACTTGTAATTGCCCAGTGCCTGTCCTTTTTCTTTAAGTTTACATCTTTTTCGGGTATCGGTTCAAGTAAAGTTTCGGTGTTTTCTTCATTGAAATTAGTCTCTAATTTAAGAGGAATATCAAAATCTTTGATTTTTGTGAAGAATGCTCTTTCTACATCAGTATCTTCATAGCAATTAGCAATTGCAACTGTAAAAGTATTCTTTACTGATGAAAGACCAATTCTACCACCGTTAAGAAGACCCGGTGGTGGCATTAAAATCGAACTTTCAACAAATTCAATCATATCTTCGGGCAAATCAACCTTACCAAGATTTGTAAGGAGAGCAGTTGTAGTACATTCTGCTGTGAGTGCGTAAGAAATGCCGATTGCTAAATCTTTTATAACAAGTGGAATAATTCTCATTATAGGTAATGACTCTAACTTTATGTTGGAAGCAAACATAGCTCCTAAAGTTTTTTTGTTGTTTATATATCTTAAATAAAGAGATGTTTGTTTTATAATCTCTTCAAATGTGTAATCACCTAAAGTTGGGTCAAATCGTACACTGTAACAAAGAGAAAAATTACGAAGTGTTTTTGAATCAAACTGATTTCTTGCGTTAACGGGAACCTGAATACTTATTTCTTTTTGTTTTTTGGCTTCTTTTTTCTGGAAGTCAATATAAATTTCTACAAGAACTGCAGTGAAAAATTCTGTGATTGTCGCATTGTATTTTTTACATAGTTCTTT
>JAFSBS010000283.1 GCA_017437165.1 Clostridia bacterium | reverse complement strand
TCTGTTTCCTTTATTACATTTTCAACATAATTACTTGCATTTTTACGCATATCATTTGACCAGCGTTCTGCTTTACTCATTATTTCATCAGCTCTTGCTTTTGATGCATTTATAAGAGCATTTGACTCATCTTTAGCCTGTTGCATAATAGCTAAAGCAGCCTCTTTTGCTTCTTTAGTAATCTGATGTTCTTCAACCATAAGGTCCGCTCTCTGACGAGCCTTTACAATAATTTCTTCTGCCGCTGCATCTGCTGCGTTAAGAATATCGCGTCTTTCTGCTGCAATTTTCTTTGCCTGTGTAATTTCAACAGGCATATTAAGTCTGAGGTCTTCGATAATTCTACGAAGTTCATCAACATCTACTAAAAGTTTGTTCTGAACAAGAGGAAAACTTTTACCTTCCTCAATTACGGTATCCATATCATTAAGTAATGTATCAATACTCATAAATATACCAACCTTTCAATAATAAATATATATAAATTTTATTATTAGCATATTCAATTGCTATCTTGTTTAGATAACCTTGCGATAATATCATCGCGGATTTGCTCGGGTACAAATGTTGAAACATCTCCACCCAATTTACACACTTCTTTTACAACACTCGAACTTAAAAACATATAATCTGCACTTGTAGTCAAAAAAATCGTTTCGAGTTCACTGTTTAACTTCTGGTTAGTGAGTGCCTGACGGAATTCGTCATCAAAGTCTGAAATAGCACGAAGACCTTTAACTACTGCCGAAGCACCCTTTTCTCTTGCGTAATCTGCAAGAAGTCCCAAGTGACTGTCAACAGTTACATTTGGTAAATCTTCTGTGCAACGCTTTATAAAATCCATTCTTTCTTCAACTGTAAAACTACCGCTGTTTTTGTTGAAGTTTTTCATTACAACAACAATTACTTTATCAAATAATTTAGATGACCTTTTAATAATATCAAGATGACCTATTGTAAGAGGGTCAAAACTACCCGGACAAATAACAGTTTTACCCAAATTACTCACCCTTTCTGTAAACAGTCAAAGCAATCTTTCCATATTTATATCTTTTGGAAGTAAACCCAAATATATTCTCGGGTAAAACTTCATCACTACCTGTTTCGCAGACAATTACACCATTTTCATTTATATGTGGTGCAACTCGTTCTATCGCATCTTCCATAAGCCCTGCTTTATATGGCGGGTCTAAAAGAGCAATATCATAAGTTTCAATAACTCTGTCTAAATAGCCTAATGCATCAGAACGCACTGTTTTTGCTTTATCACGAAAATTAGTGATTTTAAGATTTTCTTCTACAACTGAAATAGATTTTGAAGAAGAATCTACAAACACACAACTTTCTGCACCACGACTCAATGCTTCAATACCTAATTGACCTGAGCCTGCAAAAAGGTCTAACACTTTTGCATCAGGTACATCAAACTGAATAATATTAAAAATAGATTCTTTTACTTTGTCAGTTGTTGGCCTTACACTATCGCCCTCAAGCGATACAAGCTTACGACCTCGCTGTGAACCTGTAATTACTCGCACAAAAACACCTCATAATGCAAAAACTACATATTTTCGCATTTTAAAAATATATAATCACTATATTATTGCATTTTTTGTGGTGGTTTGTCAAGTTTTTTAGTTGCAAGTGAGGTGTCGGTTTTTCAGAAAACAGAAAACAGGAAGTAGAGTAAATACACTCCGTTTCCTGTTTCAGTTTATTCTTTATTATTTATTCTATATTCTTTTTGATTCAATTATGGTGCTGCAGTAGTACCAATGTAGGGGTCTTTTTGAGCGAAATTTATACATTCCTCGTGAGACTCTACAATAACCTTATTATTTTTCTTATTCAAACTTATTTTGTTCTTTGTAACTCCTGCCGGGTATTTATAACAGAGAAAAAGTTCGCCATTTTCTTCTAAAAAATAACTTTCATCATATATCCATGTATCGTAATATCGCGTTACGCACTCATTTTCAACCTTCAATGCACCAAAACCTTTTAGAAACACTGAAAAAACCAAAGTTGAAGACTCAGTGTTCTCATCATACCCACCATCAAATATTATAAGTTCTTCTTTTTTTCCGTCTGACTCAAAATCAAAAATATAATTGTACACTACACGCTTTTCGCTACCATATAAATCTGTAATTTCATCTTCAGCTACAATTTCAGTTTCAAACAGTACATAACAATGCATAGATTCTTTTAAATTTCCACTTGAGCCAGCGGCAACACCTATATAAAACAACCCATCATTTTGTTCAAAAAGAATGTATCTTTTTGAAAAACCTGCCGTAGAAATCTCACTTTGTTTGTAAAAAGCAACTCCCCAAGCTTTTTTGTTGTTTTTTAAAAACACTTTTTCTGAAAACTCTAACGAACTATTTCCAGAATTATCATAAAGTTTAAAAAAATCCTTATATCTGCTTATATCTATTTCTTCCAACACACCATAAGATTGCCTTATTATGTTTTTTGTTATAACACTTCTTTCAAATGTTTCCATTTTCATATCCGAAGAAACTTTAAAAACTTTCTCTATATCATCTGAATAATCCCAAGGAGCCCGTTCAAACAAAACCCCTGTTGGCATAAACATTATGCCATCGCCATTCATAGTTTCCAGAAATGTTGGTTCGCTTTTTTTGTTTTCATTTTTTATATAGTTTTGTAAAACCACTAACCCTAAAATAATACTGACAACCAAAGTTAATATTACAAAAACAATAAACTTCTTTTTCATTATTCACACCCCCTAAAAACTGCTATCAGCGCTTAAAAATCTGATTTACTAAAACTTTCAATTTATAAATCAGTCTATTGTGATTCATTGTTTTTCCCAACAAATAAATTCCCAGAATCATTTCAACAACAGAAATACCCAACAAAAAACCTGAAACAAATTCTTTAAAATCAGAACCATCAATGCAAAACGAAAGTGCAAGTAAAGAAATACCCATTATAATAAGAAAGAAACTTGTATTTGAATCTTTTGATTTTTTTAGTTCCTGTATATCTTTAATCATTCCGAGGATTTCTTTTTCATCATAAACACGAATACTCTTTTCATTTTCTTCGCCATCTAAAAGTTCAGAAACTGTTACACCAAGTTCTTTACAAAGAATTTCTATTACAGAATAATCGGGCATACATTTGCCATTCTCCCACTTTGAAACAGTTTTATTGCTTACACCTATTTTTTCTGCAAGTTGTTCCTGAGTAAGATTTTTCTCTTTTCTTTTAAGACTTATAAATTTTCCGATTACTTGTTGATTCATAAGGTCACCCCCAAAACTTTAATTTGATTATAAATATTTCCACCGAAAATTCACATCCCCCGAAAAGCGAATTTGAGTGGAATGGTAAATTTATATAATATTTTTCTGTATAACTTCTAAAATCTCATTTTCGGATTCTTTTCCATAATGGTAAAGCGTAACCGTAATTTCTGTTCCGTCTTTTAATTTTAATTTATGAAAGAAACAGTCTTTAGAAATAACTTTATCGCCTTTATGAAAATCACTTCTGAGCGAACTGATTTCTTCAAATTTTATAACCGTCTTTCTAAAAGAAATTTTTCCGTTTTTTTGTGCACCTTTAGGAAAAGTAATTTTGTCTGCAGTTATTACTAATGCACGACTTCTTTCAGCAAGATAACAAGGAAGAAAAATAAGACTCAACATTCCACCAACAAGTGTCAAAAAAAGTTGCAACGAAAGGTTTTGGAAATCAATAACAATTAAAATAATACCTGTTATAAGCATAGCAATCGTAATCAAGGTTATGATTCCTAATATTTTTGTTGAACGGGATATGTATTTTTTCATTTTCAATCTCCTTTGGTAATTCTTATTTATGTGATAATTGTATCATAAAAAGCAATAATTTACAATCTGGTGTGGGC
Organism: Clostridia bacterium; assembly: GCA_017437165.1. Taxonomy (GTDB): domain Bacteria; phylum Bacillota; class Clostridia; order Oscillospirales; family Acutalibacteraceae; genus DTU089. The sequence goes on along the minus strand of JAFSBS010000283.1, from coordinate 551 downwards.
GGTCGTGTTCCTTGCCCGCACCTTCGTCGCTCGAGTTCGAGTCAGCTACTCAAAAAAAATAAACTCACACACCTAAAAGTGTATGAGTTTATTTGGCGGAGAAGGAGAGACTCGAATTTGCACAGCAACCCTCTTGTGGTACCCAAAATTCTTTGTTCGCTTCTCTCTCAGAATTTTGACCACTACGCCAACTCACACTCCCTTCTTCCGCCACTGGCGGCGGTCGTGTTCCTTGCCCGCGCCTTCGTCGCTCGAGTTCGAGTCAGCTACTCAAAAAAATAAACTCACACACCTAAAAGTGTATGAGTTTATTTGGCGGAGAAGGAGAGACTCGAACTCTCGCGCCGGTTTCCCGACCTACGCCCTTAGCAGGGGCGCCTCGTCACCAACTTGAGTACTTCTCCATTGGTAACCATCTCGGTTATTATTAAATTAGCCTTTCACTAAGAAAGGCTGTGGCGCAGAGGGTGGGATTCGAACCCACGGTACGTTGCCGTACGACGGTTTTCAAGACCGTTCCGTTATAACCACTTCGGTACCTCTGCAATTAT
>JAFSBS010000282.1 GCA_017437165.1 Clostridia bacterium | reverse complement strand
GTGTTTCAGCGTGTCCTAAGCATTTTGCTTGTAACAATCAGGAAACAAACAGAACTTATAACGATTCACGCGTTTCAGAAAGAGCGTTAAGAGAAATCTATTTAAAAGGTTTTGAAATCTGCGTAAAAGAAGCAAAACCACTTAATATAATGACTTCTTACAACAAAATAAATGGTGTATGGGCTCATTATCATTACGAATTATGCACAATGATTCTAAGAAACGAATGGGGTTACGAAGGTAATATAATGACTGACTGGTGGATGCGACGTGCTAACAGTCACGAATTCCCACAATTAAGAGATAATGCTTACAGAGTAAGAGCTGGTGTTGATGTTTTAATGCCTGGCGGCAGACGAACAGGCAGAAAGAAACCCGATGGAACATTGCTTGAAACTTACAAAAAAGAAAACGGAATTACATTAGGCGAAATGCAAAATGTAGCCCGAAATGTTTTAACTCTCTGTTTAAAATTAGATAAATAATAACAAAAAAACGACAACCTAAAAGTTGTCGTTTTTTTGTTATATATATCGTTTAATTGTAATTTATACTAACCATTAAAAGCATCATAAGTACGGAGAAAATAAACTCTCCAACAAATAATTTCCAACTCCATTTAAGCCATTTTGTGTAAGACACACCAACTAAACCAATTGCAATAATCATAATACCACTTGTCGGATATAAAAGATTAGTAAAGCCATCTGCGAAGCAGAAAGTTGTTACAATTGACTGACGGGTAATACCAACTAAATCTGAAAGTGGTGCAACAAGCGGCATAATTAAAAATGCTTTTGCTGTACCGCTACCAATGAAAAATTCAAGGAACGCAATAAGTAAGAATAAAAGAATTATTGCAACAGACGGAGAAACTCCCTGAATTAAATTATAAACATAAAAGAGAATAGTGTGCATTATTTTTGCTTCTGCAAGAATATAAGAAATTGCAATAACAAATACAACAACAGGAATTACTGGTGCAATAGTTTTAGTACCTTGCAAAAAACTTTTGAAAAGTTCTTTTCCCTTAAGACCTGTAAAATAACCTGAAAGAACACCACCTAATGTAAAGAGGATTGCCATTGCAGGAAGTGAAAGACCGCCACCTAAATCAAGTGCAAAGTCAATTGCAACTGCTAAAAGGTCAACAACCATACAAATCAAAAATGCTTTTGCACCTTTTTTAGTTTTCTGATTATTTAGTACCGCTTCCATATCCTGAATTTTATATTTTTCTCTCAATGCTTTGTCTGAATCATACACCAACGATTTTTGAGGATTTTTTTCAATTTTTTTCGCATAAAGAAAGAGAAATGCAAAAAGAATTAAGTAAACGCCCGCAAACACTACAAGTCGTAACGAAAGCCCTGAAAAAACTTCCAGACCCGCAAGTTTCTGAACAGTTGCAACATTAAACGGGTTAAACGTAGCAGCCGTAAAGCCCCACGCAATTGAAACGAGACTTAATCCTAAACCGACTAATGAGTCCCACCCCAAAGCAAGTGACACAGCAACTGCAATGGGCACGAGTGTTACAGATTCTTCTAAAATACCCGCAATAGAACTTAAAGCCATGCAAACGAAAATTATAATTGCCATTAAAGTATATTTTCTTTTGCTGAATTTATTTATCAGAACAGCCATTATGTATTTTAAAACGCCACATTTATCCAATATTAAAAATGCACCGCCAATTAAAACAACCATAACAATTATTAAAATACCTGTACCGGCGTAACTGCTTGTAAAACAAAGTATAGGCGCCAACAGAATTTTCCACACAGGCATTTTATAATCGCTTAATTCTTTATAAGTACCATCTACAATCTGCTCGTAGCCGTCTTTTTGTATAACATCATATTCACCGCGAGGTAACACTTGTGTAAGAACACCAACAAACGCCATAATTATCACAAGTGCAGTAATAATAGCAATAACCGTCTTCTTATCAAGCGAAATACCGAGTTCTTTATTTTCGACACTCATATTTTCTTTATTACTCATTATTTTAAATTCCTTTCAAGATGCACTAAAAAGTCCTGAATATTAGTAACAAGTCCTTTAACAGAAAGCGAACCTCTGTCGTGCAATTTATTAACTGCAAATTCTGAAATATCAACACTGTAAATATATACCGGTCGAATTTCTCCACCCACAACACAATATGAAGGGGTCATATTACCTGTGGCTATTGTGTGAAGTTGTGTAGCGAGTGCAATAACGGTTGTTGCCTTTCTTGTATGTTCACGCATTTTATCCTGAGAATCATAAACACTGTGAATTACTTCAGGAAGCGGTCCGTCATCACGGATTGACCCTGCTAACACAAATGGCACATCATTTTTTACAAGAGCAGACATAATTCCGTCTTCAATCTTGTTTTCTTCAACGAAATCCTTGATTGAACCTGCTTTTCTGACAAGATTTATTGTATGAAGATGATTGTAATGACCATCTTTCATAAGTTTTTTAGTGTAAATATCCTGACCAAGACCTGTATGGAAAACAGATGCTTCAAGGTCATGAGTAGCAAGAGCATTACCTGCAAAAAGTGCGTGGCAATAACCCCTTTTTATAAGATTTGCCATAGCATTTCTGCTATCATTATCAAAAGCACACGCAGGACCCAACACCCAGACAATATGACCATTATCTCTGTCATTTTTTAAAATATCATAAAGATTATCGTATTCGCGCGAAAAGGATGTTTCTCTTGATTGCCCTGTTCTGAACGCAAATGTCGAGTCGTGTTTTTCATTCTCTGATTCTTCTTTAAAACAGTCAGCGTTAACGAAAACACCCGTACTGCCATCATCGTGACGACCAACTACAACGTCATCACCCTCTTGC
>JAFSBS010000281.1 GCA_017437165.1 Clostridia bacterium | reverse complement strand
TTTCAGCGATTTTTCTTTCATCTCTGTAAGATGAAGGTAAAAATATAAATTCAGAACCATCAATTACATATACTTTTAACTGCGCAACTGAAACTAATGAATCAATAATAATGTCAATTGTATCTTCGGTGACAGAAAGTAAATCTGCACACGGTTTTAAAAGTTTTTCTCTCGGAATACAGGTGTGACCGCGTGTGTTACGATTGTGTCTCATAACATGAAGAATACCTTCTTTAATTCTGCATTCAGGTACGGGTTTTTCTTCTAATTTTTCTTCTATGGAAACTGCTTTATCAAAAGAGATACCAATACCAATAGAGCAGAGTCTGTAAGGGTTTTCTTTGACAAGTTCAACTGCATCAATACCCATCTTTTTATAAATACGGACACATTCGTTAGGTGTTAATCCATATTTTTCAAGACCTAACATAACAGTTCTCATTGCATATTGTTTTTTGAATTCTTCGCCGATGTTTTTTGCTTGTTCGAGAGAAATACCCTTGAGTTCTGCGAGTCTTTCGGGTGTGTTTTCAATAACATTAAGAGTATCTGTACCAAAAGTTTCAACAATTAAAAGTGCTTTTTTAGGGCCTATACCCCGTATTACACCTGATGAAAGATATTTTATAATCTGTTCACTTGTTTCAGGTAAAGTTCTTGTAAAGGAGGTGACTTTTAATTGTCTGCCAAATGTGGGGTGCATAACAAAATTACCGGTGAGAGAAACAGTTTCACCGGCAGTAATTCCGGGCATAACACCAACTGCAGTAAATAATTCATCTTCAGCTGAGAAATCAAGAACAGTAAAACCATTCTGGTCATTCTGGAAAGTAATTTCTTCAACTACACCGGTTATAGTTTCTTCTTGTAATTCCACCTCGTTCACCACCTTTTTAGGTATTTAATTCATTTTATCATAAAAAAGAGAAATATGCGATAATTTTTCACAAATTTTATAAATAAATTGAAAATAAATAATTAGTATGGTAGAATTAAAATGTTATAAAAAATTTAGTGGGATTGGTGACACTATGAAATATTTAATCAACAAAACAAATCACTGCGATTTCAAAACAATTGCAGTAAACAGATTAGACCCACGTGCATATTTTATTGCACATAAGAAAAAATCTGATGCGAAAAAAACAGACTACAATTTTGAAAGATACGAGAGTGATATTGTTACCGTTCTTTCAGGCGAATGGGATTTTAAATATTACAAGAAAAAATCTAAACTTCCTGAAAAATTAGATACAAGCAAAATTACTTTTGATAAAATAAATGTGCCTTCTACATGGCAAAGAACAGGTTACGATAACCCTGCATATATTAACTGCCCATATACATTTGACCCTGTTTATTTAGGACTTCCTGAGAAGCAAGGCGTAAAACCACCGGAACTTCCGGAAGATTTTTCTTGTGGTGTTTACAGAAAAAATGTAAGTATTGAAGATATAAACAAAAACTTTATTATTACATTTTTAGGTGTTGCGGCTTCGGTTGACCTTTATGTAAACGGTCAGTATGTTGGTTATGGTGAGGGTTCTCACAATTCTTATGAATTTGATATTACAAAATATTTAGTAGAAGGCGACAATGAAATTGTTGTTGTAGTTTTCCGTTGGACAAATGGTTCATATCTTGAGGCACAGGATATGTTCAGAGAAAACGGCATTTTCCGTGATGTTCTTCTTCACACTTACGAGAAAACTTATATTTACGATTATGAAGCAATTGCGACTAAAAAAGGCGATAAATATAATCTTAATATTAAAGCTGATATTAAAGGTGATTTAAAAAATAAAAAAGTAGAAATCGCTTTAATGGATGGTAAAACTCTTGTTGCAACTGAAACAGTTGATGCAGAAAAAATAACAGAAGTTACTTTAAAAAATCTTAAAGTGGATGAATGGAGTGCAGAAATACCAAGACTCTATGAACTTTACATAACTCTTCTTGATGGAAAAAAAGAAGTTATGACAATCCGTTCATACACAGGTTTTAAGGATATAAAAATTAAAAATGCAGTATTTTATTTCAATGGTAAAAAAGTTAAGTTGAAAGGTGTAAATCACCACGATACCCACGAAACCAAAGGTTACTGCATGAATTACGATGATTTACTCAAAGATATTCTTCTTATGAAAGAATACAATGTGAACTGTGTACGTACTTCACATTATCCACCAGACCCGCATTTCCTTGAACTTTGCGACCATTACGGTCTTTATGTTGTTGATGAAACAGATATTGAAACTCACGGTCTTTACCATTTAGGTTGTGAAGGTACTGCTATCAGCAATGATATAAAATGGGCAAAGCATTATATGGACAGGGTAAGAAGAATGTATTATCGTGACAGAAACCATGCGTCTATTACTATGTGGTCATTGGGTAACGAAGCAGAAGGTTACAAGTGTCAGGATAAATGTTATAAGATGTTAAAAGAAATTGGTACAGATATTCCTGTTCATTATGAAAGCGTTTGCAGAAATAAGCGTCAGCACTATGATGTTTACTCTGAAATGTACACTCATCCTAATGATTTAATTAAAGTAAGAGAAGGTAAACGTGGTAAATCATACACCGAAGTACCGTTCTATTTATGCGAATATGCTCATGCAATGGGGGTAGGTCCTGGTTCACTGGAAGAATATTTTGACATCTTTATGTCACACGATATCTTTATGGGTGGTTGTATCTGGGAATGGGCAGACCATTCTGTAAAACACGACAAGAAAAAAGATGGTTTTAAATATGAATATACTTATGGTGGTGACCACGGCGAAAAATTACACGATGGTAACTTCTGTGTAGATGGTCTTTTCTACCCTGACAGAACACCACACACAGGCGCTTTGCAGATGAAAAATGTTTATCGTCCGTTACGGGTTAAACAGTTTAAAAACAACAAACTCACAATTACTAACACAAATCGTTTTAAATCTTCAAGCGGAATTGAAATTTATTGGGAACTTCAGGAAAATGGTGTTGTAGCTTCTTGTGGCTCATTCTTAACAGACATTGAAGCACAAAAAGATGCTGCATATACACTCCAGTTACCGAAAATAAATAAAGATAAAAATGTTTATCTTAATGTTACATATCTTGATGGCGATTTTGAAATTGCTAAAGAACAGATTGAACTTAATAAAGCGGATTTTGATTTGCCAAAGCTTACAAGCGGTAAAATGTCAATTACTTCAAATGAGGATATTTTAACTGTTAAATTTGAAAATGGTAGTGTTGAATTCTCTGAAATAACAGGTGAAATGTTGAACTATAAGAGAAATGGCGTAAGCATTTTAAATAAAGCTCCTGTTTCTCATAAAGGATTTTTACTCAATATTTCAAGAGCATATCTTGATAACGATGCTGACAAAATACTTGCTATGTGGAAAAAGGAAAAAATAGCAGAACCGAAAATTGAAGTGAATGATATAAGCGCAGAGGTAAAATCAGGTATTGCAACCGTTTCTGAATTTATAACAATTTATGGTGAAAAGGAACCATTATTTGATGCTCATATTCTCTATATTATCGGCGGTAATGGTGTAATTGATATTGAGGTTGCTATAAAGAGAACAGTAGAGGGCGAAAAACTTATAACCGCTGTTCCAAGAATTGGTCTCACAGTTGAATTAGATAAAAAATTCAATGAATTTGAGTATTTCGGACGCGGTGACAGAGAATGTCTTTGTGACTTGAAAGCCCAGTCTTTCATTGGACTTTATGAAAGTACAGTAGCAGAAAGTCATGAACCATATATTCGCCCACAAGATAACTCAAACCATTGTGATACCAAATATGTTAAACTTATGAGTAATAGTGGTGAAGAAGTGCTTATTTATTCAGATAAGGACTTTACATTCAATATTCATAATTACTCACAGGAAACTTTAAGTAAAGCAAAACACAGAGAAGATGTTGCTGATGAAAAGACAACATTTGTAACTCTTGATGGTTTCACAAGGGGTACAGGTTCAAATTCCTGTGGTCCTGAAACACTTCCACAATATACAATTGATTTATCTAATGAACTTACATTCAACTTTGTAATTGTACCGGATAAAAAAGAGGGTTAAAATATGGCAATGTTAGAATATATAAATTGTTCTTTCACTGATGATAATTACAAAAAAATTCTCACATTGAGAGAAAAAGGTGAAAAAGACGAAAAGGCTTACCATTTAACTTGCGTTATAGGTGACACAATTATTGCTTGTGGTAGCCTTGCTGAAACAGAAAAAGGTATTTTTGAAGTTTACGGTTTATTTGTAAAAGAACATTATAATTTTAATGGTGTTGGTACAAAAATTGTAGAGAGCCTCAAAAAGAAAGCAAAAGAAATGGGTGCAACTGAAATATTTGCGAATGCACCGGTTTCTACTATTCGTTTCTTTGAAAAGAATGGTTTTGCAGTTGATGGGGTATCATTCCCGCAAGGTGACGACCGTTTTGTAAAATGCTCATATCAGTTTGTTTTTGATGATGCAACTTGGGTATCTTTTGGTGGCGAAAAAGATGCTGTGATTGCCCGTAAAGACTTTTTTGTTGATACTGTAAAAGAAACTTATCTTTATGCTTCAGGGCTTGGTTTCAGTGAAATTTATATAAACGGAAAGAAGGTTTCAGACCGACTTTTAGCGCCTGCGTGGACTAACTATATTTCAGTTGATTCAAAAACTATGTCTTACCCGATTTTTGATAAAATGACTAACAGAATTCTTTATGAGAAGTTAGATATAACATCATTTTTAAAAGAAGGTAAAAACACAATTGTTTTCCATATCGGTGGCGGTTGGTTCTGTCAATATGAAAGTATTGGTGAACTCGCACCCCATTATGGCGATATAATGCTTTGCTTTAAAATTATGCAGGGCGAAAGACAGATTGCAGAAAGTGATGACAGAGTAAAATATATAAAGTCTTATGTCAGAAAATCAAATATTTACTATGGTGAAGAACATGATGCACGTATAGGGAATTACGATTTTTCAAGTACAGATTATTGTATAGGAAATTGGAAAACAGCAGAAGAAATAAAAAGACCGCTTTCTGTTTTACAGGAACAGGATTGTATTCCTGATAAGGTTATCAGAATTTTAAAACCAAAATGTATCTACCAACACGGTGATATAAAGCTTTATGATATCGGTGAAAATATTGCGGGTTACGCAGTCATTAAATTCCGTGACGATACTTCTCACAGTGGTGTTTGTGATATTCGATATGCAGAAAACATAAATGATGATTTTACACTTAATTTCAATTCTGCAGGTTGGGAATCCAGAGTACAACGAGACAGATTTATCCGTGACAGAGTGAAGACTGAGTTTTATCCGATTTTCACCTGGCACGCTGCAAGATACTTTGAGGTTATCGGTGATGCCGATGTAGTTGAGTACAGAGTTACACATACGGATTTAAAGCAAAAAGTAAACTTTAAATCAAGTAACGAAACTTTACAATGGATTTTTGATGCGTTTATAAGAACACAGTTGAGTAATACACACGGTTGTATTCCGTCTGACTGTCCACACCGAGAAAGACTCGGTTACACAGGTGACGGTCAATTAGCGTGTGAAGCTGTTATGACTTGCTTTGACGCAGAAAAAATGTACAGAAAATGGATGCAGGATGTAGCCGATTGTCAGGATATTTACAATGGTCACGTGCAACACACAGCACCATTCCGCGGCGGCGGAGGTGGCCCCGGTGGTTGGGGTGGTGCAATTGTATTTGTGCCATACTCATTCTATAAATTCTATAGAGACGAAAGTTTTTTAAGAAAGTATTATCAGAATATGCTTAATTTCCTCGATTATATGGAAGACAGAAGCGAAAATGGTCTTGTAGTAAGAGAAGAATTAGGTGGCTGGTGTCTTGGTGACTGGTGTTCGCCTGATAACAAAAATCTTATTCCGGAGCCTTTTGTTAATACATATTTCTTAATAAAGGCATTTAAACAGGTTGTAGAAATATCAGAGATTTTAGAAAGAGATACAACTGAATTAAAATCAAGACTTGAAAAAATAACAAAAGCTTTCGTTGATGCTTATTATGATGAGAAAACAAGCACATTCTGTTCTTCACTTGAAGCAAGTGATGCGTATGCTTACGATATTGGTTTAGGTGACGATAGAACACTTAAAGCAATTGTAGATAAGTATGAAGCACTTGGCGAATTTGATACAGGTATTTTTGGTACTGATATTTTAATTCGTGTGCTTTGTGAAAATGGTTATAAGGATTTAGCATTTAAACTTCTTACTTCAGAAAAAGAAAACACTTTTTACAATATGAAAAAGCACGGTGCTACAACTCTTTGGGAAAACTGGAACGGAGAGGCCTCTCACAGCCACCCGATGTTCGGTGCGGTTGTGCAATATATTGTTAAGTATTTTAACGAAGTGTAAAATAAAAAATGGTGTAGGTAAAAATACCTATACCATTTTTTGTTTATAATGCGAATTTACCAAAAAGAAAAATTTATTTATAATAGAATTATAAATCTTTTCAGGAGTGGTTAATATGAAAAAGACTTTTAAAAGAGCATTTTGTGGGGTTTTTGTATTAGTATTTATGTTGGCTAATGCAAATATTGCTCTTGCGGCTGATATAATTGACGTGAAACCCAAAATGGTTTCGCCGACACTGTATGCATCAAGTGAAGAAATCGTAACTTATGATTCTCTGCCAATTGATGTAAATGAATTTCAGAATTATTTGCTTGAACAATTAAAAATTCTGCCGGCAGATGAAGAATGCGTTGTTGAAGTTGATATAAGTAAGTACAAAATACCTTATACAGATGAAAATTACCAGGCACTTCTTAACCTTATATGGTACGAAAGTCCTGAGTTGTTCAGAGCGCAATCATTGGGTGTGGGTGGATATGATACATTCAACACATTATATGTAGAATGTATTGCAGATTTTTGTGACCCGAGATATTTTTCTGAGTGTTCTGATTTAATGGAATCAGTTGTTGATGACTTTGTAAGTGATTTAAAGAATAACAACAATCTTTCTGATGTTGAAAAAGCTTTGATTTTACACGACAGACTCGCAACATATTGTGAGTATGATTACGACAGGCTTCAAAACGGAAGCTTACCAGGAACCTCCTATACTGCTTATGGTGTTTTAGGTATGGGTACAGGTGTTTGTATGGGTTATGCTTTAGCTTACGACTATCTTTTGGAACAGGTAGGAATAAAATCAGATTATTGCTCATCTGAAGAATTAAACCACGCTTGGAATATCGTTTATATAAACAATACTCCTTACCATGTTGACGTTACCTGGGACGATCCTGTACGTGATGTTTCAGGTCAGGTTTATCACGATAATTTTTTAAGGTCAACTGACGGAATTATAGAAACCGGTCACAATGCAACAGATTTTATAACCATACCTGTTGCTACAACTTATGATAATTATTTCTGGCAGGATTCTGCAACTGCTTTTCAGTTGATTGATAATACTATTTATTATGTTGACAATTGTCTGAGGGATGAAACACAGGGGATTAAAACAGGTAAACTTATTGCTTTGAATGGCATAAATGATGCTACACCAGAGGTTTTAAAAGAGTTAAGTTATACATGGTATCATGATAAAACTTCAGGTTCTTACTGGTCGGATAATTACACAAGACTTGGTTGTATCAGAGATTTACTTTACTACTCAACTCCCGAATCTGTGTGCAGTTATAATCCTGCAACAGGAGAAACAAAGTCGCTTATAACCTCTGAAGATATTATTGAAAACTATGGTGATGCAAATCTCAGCATTTTTGGCTTAACAACACATAAATGTTTTTATTGGGGTGAATACTCAAACACACCGGGATATTCTTCTACAACTAAAGAAAAGTATTTTTCAGGTGTTAACCACAACCCTGAAGAATACTGGGAAGTTGTTATAGAACCTACAACTTCAAGTGAGGGTAAGGAGAAAAAATATTGTGTTGATTGTGGAGCAGAACTTGGTTCAAGACTTATTCCTGCAATAGATGACCAGCATACATGGACAGACTGGTATATTGATGTGAATAACCCGCCTACCTGTACCGAAAAAGGTGTTGAATTAAGAGATTGTTCTCATTGTGGTGCGCAAGAATGGCGTTATGGCACAGAATTAGGTCATAACTACTCTTCTTCATATACAGTTGATTGGGAAGCAACCTGTAAAGATAAGGGGCGAAAATCACGCCATTGTACCCGTTGCGACTCAGTAACAGATGCAACTGAAATTCCGATTACAAATATTCACATTAAAGGTGACGCGTGGATAAAAGGTAAAACACCTACTTGTAAGGAAGATGGTTACAATTATAAGGTGTGTAAAATTTGTGGAGTGGAAATGGAAAGAGAAATACTTTCTAAAACTTCACACATAGTAAAAATTTCAAATGCAATTTCTGCAACTTGCACCAAGGATGGTTACACAGGTGACAGTATTTGCGAAGTATGTGGCAGTAATGTAAATCCAGGTAAGGTTATACCGGCAACAGGACACAAAGCAAGTGGCTGGATAATTGACAAACAACCAACTGCAACTGAAAAGGGAAGTAAACATAAAGAATGTACGGTTTGTAAAGAAGTTCTTGAAACAGAGTCCCTTGATGAAGTTATTGTTCTTTCAATACCAAAAGCAACAACAAAAAATACTGCAAAGGGTATTACAGTTACCTGGAACGCAGTTGAAAACGCAGAAAAATATATTGTTTACCAGAGAGTATATAATAAAACAACAAAAAAATATTCCGGTTGGAAAGCAATAAAAACAACAACAGATTTAACTTATACAGACACAACAGTTAAACTCGGCACGATTTACAGTTACACTGTAAAAGCAGTAAGTGGTAGTGTTCAGAGTAAATACACCGCAA
>JAFSBS010000280.1 GCA_017437165.1 Clostridia bacterium | reverse complement strand
TGACACACCAAATGAGGATTATATCTTAAAGGAAAAGGGAGCGGTCCTTAACTGGTTTGATATTACAGAGGTAGAAGGTTATTACTCATTAAATGATACAATGGGTGACATTATGAAGGCTCCGCTTGGACAGCAGCTGTTCGCAGGTATGATGGCTAATATGGGCAAGTCAAAGGATGGTATGGCATCTATGATTAATTTCGATGACCCGGATACTATGAAGGGTATGATGCAGATGATGGGTGGATTTACAGTTCTTCGTCTTATCGGTATGCTTGGTATGACAGGCCTTAAAATGAATAAAGAGCAGTTGCTCGATTTGAATGCAAAACTTAACAAGATTAAGAAAGCGTAAAAATATAATTACAAGGTGGGAGCTTTGCTCTCACCTTTTTTGTTTACATATTATTAAATTTTAGGTAATTATTTCCAAACAAATATGGTATAATATATTTATAAAACTTTTAAGGAAGATATAAATGAACTTTTTACAACAGATTATGGCAAAACTACAGCAATTTATGATAGGTCGTTATGGCAGTGACTCTTTTACATTGTTTTTAACAATTTCAGGTCTTGTGTGTTCGATTTTAAGTAATTTTAGACACCTTCGTTTTTTATATTTAATAAGTTTAATTTTGATTTTTTATGGTGTTTTCCGTACATTTTCAAGAAATTATGAGGCACGAAGAAAAGAACTTAACTGGTATTTAAGGGTAAGTCAAAAGCCAAAAGCAGAAATAAAGATTTTAATGAGTCAAATCCGTGACCGTAAAACTCACCGTTATTACAAATGTAAAAGTTGTAAAACAGTTATGCGTGTGCCAAAGGGCAGAGGTAAAATTGAAATCACTTGTCCTAAATGTAGAATGAAAACAATAAAAAAGACATAAATTGATTATTTTTCCGCAATACTTCATCTCCTTCAACTGGCGGTATACCTGATACAGCTTCGTTTCGGCGAGATTGACTTGCGAAAAAATAATTCAATTTCAATAGTTATGTAAAATGTTATAATTAACTTTCAAAAACAGTCCATTTTAGTGGACTGTTTTTCTTTTACCTTTATTGAAAACAGTCATTTACTGTGATATTATACTTTCTGTATCGAACAAATGTTCGATACAGAAAGGAGGCAGAAATGACTTTGTATGAGTTAGGTGAACAGTATTTAAGGCAGGCGGACGATTTGAAAGAGATTATTTCTTTGTTTTCTGCCCGTAAAAAAGAAATGAACGGGATTGAACTATATGAACTTAACAGCAAAATTACCACACTTCGCGAAATGGAAAGAGATACACGAATAATCGGCAAACAATTGACTGAGTATTATTCTCAACACATTACCCGAAAAGTGTACCATTCGCACCACATCAATTGACTTTTTTCGTCAGTACTGTATAATTGATTGTATGAGGTGTGAACTATGAAAAAATTTTTAAGTATTTTATTTGCAATTATTATACTTTGCATGGGTGTAACCCCATCTTATGCGGCAAGTTATGCAGTATCGATAAAAGCACCATATACTGCGTCAGTAGGTGAAACTATTTCGGTTTCTGTGATTCTTTCTGCAAATTCAGGTTTAGGCGGTATTGATTTAACCGTAAAGTTTAATACATCTGAATATCAACTTGTGTCGGGGTCTGTAAAATCGGGCTCATTACTTGTAGGTGATACCAATGTAAGTAATGGTGTTATAAAATATGCGGGTGTATCTGCTGAAACTGTGAAAACTCAAGGAACTCTTGTAACTTTCAAACTTAAAGTTTTGAAAGTTGGCGGTAAAATTTCAGTATCTGTGAACGATGCTATTGATGGTAATGATAAAGATATTACATCATCATTTTTAACTACCGGTGCAACTGTTAAATGTTCACACGCTAATATGAAATGGACAATCACTAAAAAGGCAACTTGTACTGAAAAAGGCGAGAAAAAAGGCACTTGTGCTTGTGGTTACACTACAACAGATACAATCGCAAAACTTGAGCATACATACGGTAAATGGACAGTTGAAAAAGAGGCTACCGAAACAGAAAAAGGTCTTAAGTGGGCAAAGTGTACGGTATGTGGCGAAAAAAAGGAACAAGTAATCAATAAACTTAAACCTACAGAAACAACTACCGAAACTACAACATTTGTCGAGAATACAACAGAAAGCACAACAAATGAGCCTACAACTGCAC
>JAFSBS010000029.1 GCA_017437165.1 Clostridia bacterium | reverse complement strand
GTCCACTCGTAGTTTTCGCCCTCTGCAGCTTTTGCGAGATTGTGAGCTGTGTCACTTAATTCACCTAAAGCCTTAAACCACATTTTTGCGTGTTCTTTTTCGTTATTTGCAGTTTCTTCAAAAATAGCAGAAATCTGCTGATAACCCTCTTTTTTAGCAACAGAAGCAAAATAAGTGTACTTATTTCTTGCCTGGCTTTCACCTGCAAATGCTTCCATTAAATTCTTTTCAGTTTTTGAACCTTTAAGTTCCATAATAAACACTCCTTAAATATTTTTTCATATTTTTATTTTACCCAAAAATGAAAAAAAGTCAATCTTTTTTACTTGCAAGAAAATATTTTTATATTGACAATTGCACGTTTTATAAACATAATTAAACTAATAGTTATGACGGTGGGTGATTTCGTGTTAAAAACTCATATCGAATATAAAAACGGTAAACCATTTATATCTGTAAACGGTAAACTTCACTATCCCCTTGCCTACACTACATATTTTGAAGAATGTGGTAGGTTTCAGGATTTTATTGATTATAATTACAGAATATTTTTTATAAACATATCTTTTACAGATTTAGCAATAAACACCACATCAAATTTCTCACCTTTTTATACAGGTGTTTTTGAAAATGATGAACCCGATTATAGTGAATTTGAGAGTATTGTCAGAAAGATACTAAAAGCGTGTCCTGATGCTTTAATTTTCCCAAGAATAAATATTGCAATGCCACAAAAGTGGCTTGACGAAAACATTTATGAAACTGTTGAGACACCAAACGGTAACAGAGAGTCTTTATTTTCAGATAGATTCTTAAATGACGGTGCTTCATTTTTAAAACAGCTTGTTTCTCATATCCGTTCTGCTGACTACGCTGATAATATCGCCGGGTATCAATTCTGTGGTGGTCTAACACAAGAATGGATGCCGTTTGATTATACCGGTTCATTTTCTGAAATGGGACTTAAAAAATTCAATAAATGGCTAAAAGAAAAGTACGGTAAAACAAATACGACTTTGTTAACAAAAAATGATTTGATTAGCCCTGATTTCAACGAAACTGTAAGTTATTACGGTGAATTTTATTCTGAAATGACTGCAAAAACAATTGAGCATTTTGCAAAGATTTTAAAAGAATGTGTAAATAACGAGCAGATAGTCGGCACATTTTATGGTTACAATGCTTTTGTTAATGACATTCTTCTTGGTCTTCACGGCTTAAGATTTATAATAGACTCACCTTTTATAGATTTCTTCTCGTCACCTTGTGCTTACGATAACAACAGAGTTTTAGGCATTGACTGGGGTGATATGATTGCAAGTGAATCTTTAAAAATACATAATAAACTTTATTTTGTTGAGTGTGATATAAGAACTCACCTTACCAAAAGAATGCAAGACTCAAGACCCGGAAAATACCCTGACGATATTCTTTTACTTACAGATGATAATGGTAATAAAACTGTGTGGTGCGGACCGCCTACAAAAGAACTTTCGCTTTCTGCAATCCGAAAAGCATATATCCACCAATTAACAAAAGGCTCTGGTGTATGGTGGTTTGATATGTGGGGCGGATGGTACGAAGATAAAGAGATTATGGAAGATTTAAAGAAAATGAAAGAAATTGCAGAGTCTTCCAAAACCAAAAACAGTGACAATTTCCCTGAAGCAGAAGTTGTAATGTTTATAGACGAAAAAGCCTATCTTAATAACCCAAGGCAAAGTGAATTCTGTCACTCTGTAAACATTACAAGAACAGAAATGGGTAACACTAGTATTCCTTTTAAACAATGTATGGTAGAAGATGCCGAGAAAATTCTTAATAAATGTAAATATGCAATATTTACTGCACCTCTGCCATCTGAAAGTGGCAAAAAAGCTGTTGAATTATGTAAAAAACTAAATATACCGTATTTGGAAACATCTACCGAAAAACATTTTTATAAAAAGAATGAACTTCGCAAAATTTTAATTTCGAATGGTGTTCACTGTTACAATGAACAGGATAATGTCATTTATTGTGGCAATGGTTTTTTGGGTATTCACACAGTAAATGACGGTGAAGTAAAAATCACCTTACCAAAAAAGTATAAAATCAAATCGCTTTTTGGTACTGATTTATTAGATTGTAAAACAGATGTAATAAAATTAAATATGAAAAAATAAGAAACTGCAATTTTTGAAATAGAATAAAAATAAAAAGACCCCGATGCATACGATCAATGCCATCGGGGTTAATTTTATGACTTATGCGCAAAAAGAACATACCTTACTTCATTATAAAAACTGATTATTTTTGATGCAGAAGGCTTTTTCATCACCCCGATGGCGTACAAAGTTACGTCGAGTGGGTGAAAAAATGACTTATGTGCAAAAAGAACAGTTTTTTACACATTAAAATGTTCAACCTCATCCTTTAAAGTACCTGCCAAACGATTAAGTTCATTTGTAGAAGATGCACTTTGTTCTGCAGTAGCAGAGTTTGACTGAACTGCATTTGCAAGTTGTTCAATACCTAAGGTAATCTGCTTAATAGCACCCTCCTGCTCTTTAGATGCTTCTGTAATGCCATCCATAAGACCTGCAAACTGACCAATTGAAGTGTGAATTGCTTTAAGTGATTCATCTGTTTCAAGTGTTAATTCGCCACCGAGTTTAACCGAACGCGAACTTGTTTCAACAAGTACCATTGTGTTTTTAGCCGCTTCTGCAGATTTTGCCGCAAGATTTCTTACTTCGTCTGCAACAACTGCAAAGCCTTTACCTGCAGCACCTGCTCTTGCCGCTTCAACTGCCGCATTAAGAGAAAGAATATTTGTCTGGAACGCAATATCATCTATCATCTTAACAATTTTTTCAATCTCTTCTGATGAGCGTTGAATTTCATCCATAGACTCTTTCATTTCAGCCATTTTCATACTACCTGTTTCAACAGTAGCAACTATATTCTTGAGAAGATGAGATGCTTCTACAGTAGCACTTGCATTTTTACCGACATTTGTTTCAATATCGTTTGTCATTGAACTGATTTCTTCAAGCGTAGCCGCTTCTTGTGAAGTATTATGTGCAAGAAGCTGAGCAGATGTAGAAAGCGCGTCTGAACCAGAAGCAACCTGTTCACTAACTTCTTTAATACCAGAAATTGTTGTTTTTAAATTATCACGTATTTTTGTAAGCGCTTCTCTGATTTTTCTGTAGTCACCATTATATTCTAATTCACTTGTAACGTTCAAGTTGCCATCACTAAGTTCAGATAAGAAACGTTCAATATCCTTAATATAAGCAGAGAAATCTTTAATTGTACTTACCATTGCATCGTTAAGAACCTGAGTTTCGTCACCACGATTTGTTACAGGTGTTTCACCGTGTAAATCACCTTCAACTACTTTTACAAGTCTATTTGTTGTATTAACAATTGGCGCAGCAATTTGTTTTGCAATTAACTGACCAACCCACCAAGCAAGGCAGAAAAGAATTGCAACAATAACTACTAAAGCAATAGCTATTGAAGTTGCTTTAGAAGCCGCTGCATTTTCACTTGTACAATAAACTATTGAGTAACCATAATCAGAAACAGCAGTTTGTGCAACAGTGATTTTTGCACCAGCATTTAAAGCAGAGCCTTTTATTTCAGCAACAGAATCATCTTCTTTTGCGAAATTTTCAACTACTGCAGAAAGTTTATAATTTTCGATTAAATCATTATTTGAAGTATCAACATCATAATCAGCTGAAAGAACTATTT
>JAFSBS010000279.1 GCA_017437165.1 Clostridia bacterium | reverse complement strand
TTATAGACTCGTTAAGATGGGATTTTAAAAACTCTGTTTTAATTGCTACAATTACATCTGAAATCAACCAGACATTAACCATTTCCTGCGGACTTTCAGAAGATGAAGAAAAAATCACATTTGAAGCAAACAACCCAAGAACATTAGAATTCACATTTTAATAAGAAAGTTTGTGTAATATATGAAAGAAATAGAAATAACTGGTTGCATAGAAATCCAACCAGAACTGACACTCGATGAATTTGAAAAACAATTCATTGAATTTATTGAATCTAAAGGTTGGTTTTTCGGTGGCAGTTTTAAAGAAATTGTTGATGGTTATTACATCAATGCTGATGGAACAAAAGGAAAAAGCGTATTTGAAGAATAAATTCATTTTGTATTATTATCCTTTCTTTATTCTCTGAAAACACAACTTCACTTTAATCCACCCATATATAATTACACTCTTGCAGTATCTAATAAATTGTGCTATCATTTTTTCTACAATAAATTCAGACACTAAACACCAAGGTGATTAAATAATGAAAAAAACATATGTAACTTCAATGCCAAACCATATAGGTGCTTTTTTAAAAGCAAGTCAATGTTTTTCTGCTTTAGGAATAAACATTACCCGTGTAAGTTACAACAAAGCAGTTGACTCTCACACTTTATTCATTGATGCAGAAGGAACAGAAGAACAACTGAACAAAGCTGATATTGAACTGAAAAAAATCGGATATTTGCAAAGCAACTCCAACAAAACCAGTGTTGTACTAATAGAATTTCGTTTAAAAGATGTTCCTGGTAGTGTTACAAATATTTTAACGCTTATAAACAATTTTAATTTTAATATTTCTTATATAAGTTCTCAGGAAAACGGTACAGACTACCAGCAATTTAAAATGGGACTATATGTTGACGACTCTAATAAAATTTCTGAATTTCTCAAAGAGGCAGAAAAACTTTGTAAAGTACGTGTTATAGATTACAACAGTTCTGAAAAAGTTTACGACAACAGCATTTTTTATAATACTTACGTTTTAGGACTCTCTCAAACTATGGGGCTTTCTGAAGACGTAAAAAATGAATTGTTGGTTCACGTTAACCTTGCTATGCAGACTCTTGATGAACAAGGACTGTCACCTTACAGAACTTTTGACAGCATAAGCAAATTTGCTGAACTTTTAGGCATTTCAAAAGGCAAAGCTTTCATACCCAGAATAAGCACACACAAAATAACTGACAACACTGAAATCACTTTAATAGAGCCACCTTGTGGCAGTAACACAATAATCATTAAGAGCAATAATAAAATATTGTTTATAGACAGCGGTTATGCTTGTTACAGTGAGGAAATGCAGAAACTTTTAAAAAGAAATATCCCTGATTTTGAAACTATGAAAAAAACAATTCTCGTTACTCACGCAGATGTTGACCATTGTGGTTTACTGCCAATGTTTGACGAAATTATTGCAAGTCACAGAACAGCACAATGTTTAAAAAATGAATACTTTGGAAACGATGGATACCGTGAAAAAAATCCGTTACATAAGCCATATATAAATATTTGCAAAACACTTACATCTTACAAAGCGGTGAACCCTGAAAAAATTATTACATTATGGAATAATATTGAAACTCTGAATGAACCTTTAACACAAATCGGATTTTTCGATTTTGAAGAATTACATTTTGAGGTATATGAGGGCAAAGGTGGTCATTTACCGGGGGAAATTGTATTGATTGATTACACTCACCATATTGCATTCACCGGTGATATTTTTATAAATACACACGGATTGACACGTGAACAAGCCGAATATAATCAATATGCACCGATTTTAATGACTTCAGTCGATACAAACCCTAAACTTTGCGCAGAAGAAAGAAATGCTATTATGCAACGGCTCGGAGTAGGTCAGTGGCAAATCTTCGGCGCACACGGTTTCAAAAAAGATTACTCTGTAAATTCATAAATAAAACTATATGCATTTTTAAATGCTCGTATCAGAAAATTATTGTTTCCTGTTTCCTTTTTCCTGTTTCCTATTTCCTATTTCCTATTTCCTATAAATAAAAAACCGATGCGTTTGCATCGGTTTTTTATTTATTCAATATCCTCAATATCATAAGGTGTTGTCTGGTAAACAAAATAGTTAAGCCAGTTAGCATAAAGAAGAGTTGCGTGTGAACGCCAATTTGCTACAGGTTCATTATCAGGGTTATCCTGTGGAAAATAATTCTCGGGAATACTCGGGTTAATACCCGCATTTATATCTCTTAAATATTCATTTTTAAGAGTATCTGCATCATACTCGGAGTGACCTGTTACAAAAATCTGTTTACCGTTATCAGTTGTAACAATATACACACCTGCTTCGCTGGAAGATGCTAAAATTTTGAGTTCAGGTACTTTTTCAATATCTTCTCTTTTAACAGTAGTATTTCTTGAGTGTGGTACCCAGAATTCATCGTCAAATCCCCTTAAAAGGATTGATTTTTTATAATCAGCAGTATGTTTATAAACACCTGAAAGTTTCTTTTCTAACGGGTATTTATTTATACCATAGTGATAATAAAGACCTGCCTGAGCACCCCAACAGATGTGGAATGTGCTTGTAACATGCTTTTTACTCCACTCCATTATTTCAGAGAGTTCTTCCCAGTATTCAACTTCTTCAAACGCCATTTTTTCTACCGGCGCACCTGTAATTATAAGTCCGTCAAATTTCTGATGCTTAACATCATCAAAAGTCTTATAAAAAGCAAGTAAATGTTCTTGTGAAGTGTTTTTTGAAATATGTGATTTTGTGTGAATCAACTCAAATTCAACTTGTAAAGGTGAATTACCTAAAAGTCTTGAAAGTTGTGTTTCCGTTTCAATTTTTTTAGGCATTAAATTTAAAAGTAAAATTTTCAGTGGACGAATATCTTGCGTAATCGCTCTTGTATCCGTCATAACAAATATATTTTCATCTGCTAAAATATCAACAGCAGGAAGTCCGTTAGGAATTTTTATAGGCAAGATACTCACTCCGTTCGTAATTAAAGATTAAAAATGAGGAATTAAGAATTATGGGACCTGCGGTCGGCATTATAATATTGTGAACTAAACTTTATCATTTCATATATAACAAGTTAAATTTTTTACATTTCTTGTTTAGAACTATAAATTAACCAACATTATCAATAATTCAATTACGGCGTAGCCCCATAATTCTGCGCTCTGCATTCTTCATTTTATTCTCCAAGCGCTTGTTTAAGGTCGTTAATCAAATCAATAGAATTCTCAAGCCCACAAGAAAGACGAACTAAATCCGGTGAAACACCTGCTGCACGGAGTTCATCGTCATTCATCTGACGATGTGTTGCACTTGCAGGGTGTAAGCAACAACTTCTTGCGTCTGCAACATGAGTTTCAATAGCAATCATTTTAAGTTTTTTCATAAATTCTTCAGCCGCTTTTCTTCCGCCTTTAACACCAAAACTTACAACACCACAAGTGCCATCCGGAAGATATTTCTGTGCTAAATCGTAATACTTATCGCCCTCAAGACCTGCGTAAGTAACCCATTCAATTTTATCGCTTTCTTTTAAGAATTTTGCTACTGCAAGAGCATTTTCGCAATGTCTCTTAATACGAACATGAAGGCTTTCAAGACCTAAATTGATATAAAATGCACTTTGTGGAGATTGAACTGAACCTAAATCTCTCATAAGTTGTGCAGTTGCTTTTGTAATAAATGCACCCTCTTTGCCGAATCTTTCAGCATAGGTTACACCGTGGTAACTATCATCCGGTGTACAAAGACTCGGGAATTTGTCAGCGTGTGCCATCCAGTCAAATTTACCGGAATCAACAATACAACCACCAACAGATGCACCATGACCGTCAATATATTTTGTAGTTGAGTGTGTAACAATATCTGCACCCCATTCAATTGGTCTGCAGTTTACAGGTGTTGCAAAAGTATTATCTATAATGAGCGGAACACCATGTGCGTGTGCTGCTTTTGCGAATTTTTCAATATCAATAACTGCTAAAGCAGGGTTTGCAATTGTTTCACCAAAAACTGCCTTTGTGTTTGGCTTGAATGCTGCATTGAGTTCTTCTTCTGTACAATCAGGTGAAACGAATGTAAATTCAATACCCATTCTTTTCATTGTAACTGCAAAAAGATTGTAAGTACCACCATAAATAGCAGACGAACTGACAACATGATCGCCATTTGATGCTAAATTGAATACAGAATAGAAAGACGCTGCCTGGCCAGAACCTGTAAGCATAGCCGCAGTACCACCCTCAAGCTCTGCAATTTTAGCCGCAACTAAATCGCAGGTAGGGTTCTGAAGTCTTGAGTAAAAATAACCAGTTGCTTCAAGGTCAAAAAGTTTACCCATATCTTCACTTGTATCATATTTGAATGTTGTACTCTGAATAATAGGGATTTGTCTTGGTTCTCCGTTTCCCGGAGTGTAACCACCCTGCACACATTTTGTTTCTATTTTATAATCGCTCATTTTAATAACTCCTTTCGAGCAAACAACTATTTAAGTTAATCTGTAAAAATAATACACCAATAAACCGTTCTGCCATCTCTTGAGAAAGCACCAACACCTATTTCTGTGAAATTCTCACTTAAAAACGTTTTTCTGTTTTGTAACTCACTCAACATTTTATCGTAACACTGAGCATAACTTGTCGTTGAAACACAAATTACTTTATCTGTAAAAGTATAAGAAATTCCCTTTTCATCAAGTAGTGTATTGTAATATGTACCGTTACCGCGTCTTAAAGCCGTACCCGTTTGCAAAGCAAATTCCATTGCTGCCTGGTCAGCTGCAGCAGAAAGTTCTGCTGAAAGCATTAAGTCAGTCAACTCACCTTCACTCTGCTTTTCTCTGTAACTGTTAACAAGATTTAAAATTTCTTCTTCGTGCTTATTAAATTCATAGGTGGGCATAAACTCTCTCGCTTCAAGTTGTGCTGCAATTCTTAAAGCAAGTCGTGCATCTTTTGTAGTAAGAACGCCATCTTTATCTATATCTACCGCCGCAAAATCGTGCTCACCTAAAGTACTGTCATAAATACCAATAGCCTCGCACAAAATATTCCTTGCGTCTGTTACAGTAACTTTACCATCATTATCAAGGTCACCATAATAACGCTTAACCTCAAAAGCAACCATAGGCAAACAAGACATAGCAATTAACACAACTACAATAAATGCTAT
>JAFSBS010000278.1 GCA_017437165.1 Clostridia bacterium | reverse complement strand
ATTATACAACCAGATTACACAAATGTCATATCAATATGAAAATATGTATTCAAGTTATGGTTCCGGTTATGGCGTTTATTTCACAGGATTTGATATGAGCAAAGACCCTGCTGAACAGGACTACCCACCTTCTGATGATGTTCCTGAAAGTGTTGAAACATGGGCAGACTACTTCAGAGTAATGGCTTCAACAAGAGCATTCCTTATGGATGAAATGTATAAAAAAGCTACAAGCGAAGAAGCCAAAAAAGCAGGTTTTGAAATTTCTGATGAAAGAATGACTGAAATCAATACTGAAATTGATGAAGCAATCAAATCTCTCGAAGAAAGTGCAAAAGAAGCTTCATTTGCATTAGACAACTACATTGCTCGTGCTTGCGGTGAAGGTCTTACAGAAAAATCATACAGAGCATTAGTTGAAAAAGATGCTATTGCGCAGGAGTACCTCACATGGTATCAGGAACATACAACTGACTCTTACACAAAAGAAGAAATTGCAAAATACTTTAACGAAAATAAAGCTGATTTTGTTACTGCAAGTGCAAGAATTTTTGATGTTTCTTATGCAGAACCGGAAGAAGGCAGTACGGACGCTGCTTACACAAAGGCAGAAGCAGAAAAAAGAGCAAACGAATTCAAATCAAAAATCACAACAGAAGAATCATTTATCAGTCTCGCAAAAACTTATGCTCCTGACTCATTAAAAGAAACTTATGAAAACGATGCTTCTACACTTATGAAAGATGTTTACGCTGCTGAAGTATCTTCTAACGAAGCTGTTACAAACTGGCTCTTCAGCGAAGACAGAAACATTGCTGATACAGCAGTTATTGAAGACGAAAAAGCTCAATGTTTCTATGTTATTTATATAGTTTCTCCTGCTTCACGTGATGAAAATGTTGCAAGCACTTCTGTTCGTCACATTCTCATTCAGGCAGAAACAACTGACGAAAAAGGCAACTCACTTGGTAAAGACGTTATTGAAAAGAACTTTGCAGATGCAAAAGCAGAAGCAGAAAAACTTATGCAGACATGGAAAGACAACGGTGCTACTGAAGAAGCATTTATTGCTCTTATTGCTGACAACACAGATGATACTGCTTCAATTGAAACAGATGGTCTTTACGACGATGTTAAAGCCGGCGGAAACTATGTTGCTGAATTTACAAACTGGGCAATTGACCCTGCTCGTAAACCTGGTGACGCAGACCTTGTAAAAACAGAATTTGGTTATCACTTTATGTATTTTGTTGAAGCATCAGGCGACAGAGCTTGGGAAAGCGATGTTCGTTCAACAATGGCAAGTGCTGACTACGATGCTTTAATAAATGACATTTACGAAGATGTTGAAGAAAAATCACAAACAAACGAAACATTCCTTGAATTCTTCGCAAACAGACTTCAAAAAACTATTTCTTCAAGATATTGATTAAAATTATAATAAAAAACGACCTGCGTAAAGCAGGTCGTTTTTTATTTTATCATTTTCTTAAAAAACAAGTTTGCATTATTATAAAAAAGATTATTAAGTAATTCTTCTTTATACCCATCCTTTAAAAGTGTATTATAAATATCTTCAATTGTCTCAACACCGTTGATACCATCACTTAATTCGCAACCATCAAAATCTGTACCAAAAGCAATTATTTTTTCACAATTTCTTTGCAAAAGATAATCAAGGTGTACTTTAATAGCCTCAAGACCCGTTTTATTATCAACATCAAGAAACTCTTTGTAAAGATTCAGACCTATGAGTCCTCCACGGCTTCTGATAATTTCTATCTGTTCATCTGTCAGATTTCTTTTTCTTCCTGAATCAGTACCTACTATATCCGGATTAGAGTGACTTGCGATAAATGGTCTTTCTGTATTTTTGGCTACATCATAAAAGCTTTGCCTGTTAAGATGCGAAACATCAATCACCATTTTTAATTTTTCGCATTTTCTGATTACTTCTTTTCCAAAATCAGTTAAACCACCATCTGCAAAAGCACCGGACGCAATCTCATTTGGTGCATTCCATGTAAGCGTAAGAATTCTCACACCTCGGTCATAAAGATGATACAGACCATCAATAGTACCACCCAATGCCGCACCACCCTCTACTGCAAGAATTGATTGAATACGTTTTTCCTCTTGTTTCAATGAATCCTTATTCGTTATAAGGTCTTTGTTTGCAAACAACTCAGAATAATAATAATCGCACACTTCATCAAAATAAGATACTGCTTTTTCTTTTCGTAACTCATCGGGAATCCAAATTGCAAAAACTTGTGTATAACTTTCAAAATGTTTTGCCTTTTCTAATGAGATATGTAAATCATTTTTTCTTAAAGATGTTTTATTTTTACAACATTCTCCTATTGTATCACAATGCAAATCAAAAAACTTCATATAACACTACCTAAAACGCATTCTCAATATGATTAAGACTTACAACTTTGTGTTCATTAACAATAATTTCTATTATATCGTAACGCGGTGTAAGTTTTGTTTCATATCGCTTCATATATATTGCGGCACTACCTTTAATATTCTCCTCTTTATTAAAATCAACTGCAGTTGACGGTGGCAGGAATACACCCTCTGTTCGCGTTTTCACTTCAACGAAGCATAGTTTTTTATCCTTTTCAGCAATTATATCTATTTCGCCAACATAGGTTTTAAAATTCGCTGTTTTTATTTTGTACCCTTTACTACGAAGATATTTTGCTGCTTCCTGTTCACCGAATGCACCTAATAACCTACTGTTCATAACTTCTTATTCGCCTAAAATCTTTTTTAAAAATGTTTTTCTATGCACTTTTGAAACACCATATTTCTCAATCATTTCATAGTGAAGTTTAGTACCATAACCTTTATGTTTACTAAATTGATATTCCGGGTACTGTTTATCTATTTCGAGCATAAATCTGTCACGACTTACTTTCGCAATAATAGATGCCGCCGCAACTGAAATACATTTACCATCACCTTTTACAATTGTTTCTTCTTTGACACCTGTTTTCGGATATTGGTTACCGTCAATATATGCAAAGTCAGGTTTAACACTTAACCCTTCAACTGCACGTTTCATTGCTAAAAATGTTGCATTTAAAATATTGATTTTGTCAATTTCTTCTTCTGTTGCAATACCAACGCTATAACACACCGCATCTTTTATAACATCTTCATAAACTGCATCACGTTTCTTTTCAGAAAGTTTTTTAGAGTCATTTAAAACCGGATGAGAATAATTTTCAGGTAAAATAACTGCAGCGGCAAAAACAGGTCCTGCAAGCGGACCACGCCCTGCTTCATCTATTACACAAACTACTTTGTACCATTTTTTGTGTGCTGTAATTTCATAACTGTAATCGAGCATATCTTTCACCTATAAATAACAAAAGTCGGGCAGCTCGCCCGACTTCTATTTTACTCGTATTCTCTCGGATATTCAAGTGTTAATTTACCTAATTTTCCTGCCCTGTACTCATCTAATAAAATTACAGATGCTCTCTCTGTATCTATTTCGCCTCCCGAGATTAAAAAACCACGTTTTCTGCCAATCATCTCTAAAATTTCATAATCTTCTTTATCTGAAAAATCTGTTATTTTAAATCTCTCGGTAAGCCTTCCGGCATAATCATTTTTCAGAACTGTTATAAGTTTAAGTGCTAATGTTTCGCTATCTAAAACTTCGTCTTTTACAGAACCTATAAATGCCAATTTGTCACCTACTTTAGGGTCATCAAACTTTGGCCATAAAACACCGGGTGTATCTAGAAGTTCAATACCATTACCGACTGCGAACCAACTGTTACTTCTTGTAACACCGGGTTTGTCAGCAACTTTTGCACGATTTCTACCCGCCATCTTATTTATAAATGAAGATTTACCTGTATTTGGTATGCCAACAACCATAACTCTCAACGGTTTACCAGCCATACCTTTTTCGGTATTTCTTTGTATTTTATCTTTTAAAATTTCACGAACTAACGGAAGATATGCATTTAAAGCCTTACCTG
Organism: Clostridia bacterium; assembly: GCA_017437165.1. GTDB lineage: Bacteria > Bacillota > Clostridia > Oscillospirales > Acutalibacteraceae > DTU089. Next base: position 11,259 of record JAFSBS010000278.1, on the reverse strand, counting down.
AACGACAATCCACAGGAAGTGCATACATACCATTCTTTTTATAATACTCTACCCACTGCCTGGTTGCATTTTCATCTGCAACATCACACTTATTGAGAAGAACTATTCTTGGTTTGTCACCTATCATTTCAGAAAGTTCAGGGTTAGATGAACTTAAAGGAATTCTTGCATCAACAATTTCAGTCACCAAATCAACAAAAGGGAGACTTTCTTTTATGAGTCTCCTTGTTTTTGCCATGTGACCGGGAAACCACTGAACTATTTGTTTCTGTGAATCCGTACCTCTGGTCTGTTCGTTATTTTTAATATTGCTATTATTCTTACTATTTTTCTTTTTATTGTTCTTGTTCATAGTCATAAATATCAAAATCACCAAATGGTAAAAGTCTTACTACCGCTTTACCCATAATATGCTTTTCATCTATTGCGCCTATAAGTGTTGAACGGGAATCTGTTGAATAATTTCGGTTGTCACCCATACAAAACAGATACCCTTCAGGCACTGTATAAGGGAACTGCATAAAATCCATTTTTTCAACCATAAAACTTTCATTTATATAAGGTTCGTCCAATGCTTTACCATCAACATAAACAGTAGATGTGCTGAAGTCAATATCTACTGTCTGACCGCCTGTTGCAATAACTCTTTTTATAAGCGGTTCATTGAAATAATTATACTTTGTAGTAACAACTATATCGCCATAAGTATATTCTGACTTCTGTACGGTAATAAGCCAGTCATTACCGTGAAGTGTACTCTCCATAGACTCGCCTTTTACACCTACAAGCCTGAATGCAAAAACGAATATAACCGCAATAATTATAAACGCAGTCATTACTATTGAAGCAAACTCGTAAACATTGAGTTGGATTTTTGTTTTTTTATCAAGTTTCTCGTCATTTATTGTTTTTTCTGTTTTTGTGTCGTCCACTTCTGTCACAAGAGCTGAAAATTCAACTTCTGTTTCATTTGTGGATTCTACTGTTGTATTCATTTCATCGTGAGACATATTACTCAACCTTTCCGAATGGTGAAATCCCGAAAATAACCTTACCTATTATGTAGCGTTCATCTACACAACCAATCTCTGTTGAACGACTATCAAGTGAATCACTTCTGTTATCACCCAACACGAAAACGCATCCTTCAGGGACAGTTATCGGGAACGCAATATCAAACTGCTGAAGTGTGAGTTCTTCAGAATATTCTTCTTCAACACCATTAACAGTTACAATACCGGTAGTAAAGTTTATATCTACTTTATCGCCACCTAAAGCAATTATTCTTTTCACAATTGTTTTTTTAGATTCTGATGAAGTTGAAAGAACAACTATATCACCAACAGTAGGTTCATATCCTCTTGCAGAAATAATGATTTTGTCACCATTATTGAGAGTAGGCATCATTGACGGCCCACTTACATTAACAATTCTGAAGAATAATGTAAAAATAACAGTAATTACAAGTAAAGCCGCAACAATAGGTTCAAGAATATCAAAAATAGTTAATTTTGACTTTTCTTTCTTGCCTTTTTTCTTCTTTTTATTATCTTCTTCGTCGTAGTTAAAATTCAAAGTTGTCTCTTCTGCTTTACTCATTTTTCTGCCACCTTTCAAATTATATTATATATTAAAATTTAATTATATTAAACAATGAGGGGCAGATTTCCACCTGCCCCACGTTTTGTTTGGCATTAGCCAATTCTTTCTTTAACCTTAGAAGCCTTACCAACTCTGTCACGAAGATAATAAAGTTTTGCTCTACGAACTTTACCGTAACGAACAACTTTAACATCAGCAACGTTTGGTGAGTTTACAGGGAATACTCTTTCAACACCAACACCGTAAGAAACACGGCGAACTGTGAATGTTTCTGTAACACCGCTACCATTGATAGCAATTACAGTACCCTCGAAAACCTGAATTCTTTCTCTTTCACCTTCACGGATTTTAACGTCAACTTTTACAGTGTCGCCAATTGAGAAAGCTGGTTTTTCAGCCTTAAGGCTGTCTTGTGCAATAAGTTTTAATGCGTCCATATTAAACCTCCGATTTTTTTCAAGCGTTCTTGCTGCAAAGCAGTAGCGGACCGCCAGCTTTAATGTTGCCATTAACTGCCGTTGCAACCTATCGATTACAACGCACACATAGACTTTAGTATAATACCACAACTAAATGCAAATTGCAATAGAAAATGTTAAACAAATTAAACTGTTTCTTCAGAACTCTTTTCTGTTATTTTTACTATAGGAATACGCAATTCTGCCGTGAACTTGTCTTTCTTTTCCAAATAAGAAAATTCCACATTTAAAGATTTACAAAGTCGCTCGCAAGTTTTAAGACCTATTTTTGAACTTTCTACCGGGTTACCGATTTCTTTTATATAATTTATAAGTTTTACATTTAAAATCTCACCGTTTTTAGTAACAGATGCCACAACAGGTCTTTTAAAATCTGCATATTTATTTATATTGGAAAACAAATTATCAAAAACTCTTTTTAAAACAAGCGCATCTACATTTATTATTATATTATTTATTAAAATTGTAGAAGCAACTTCTACACCATCAGATTTAAGTTCCGCCAGAGGCTCACCTATTAACTGACCTAAAAGAATAGTCGCATCTTCATTGGTACAATTAACCTGAACTTCAGGTTTACCGAAAACAAGTGAATACCTGAAAAGTTCTTCTGTTAATTCTTTTAATCTGTAAATTTTTTCGTGACAACGGTTAAGATAACTTTCACATTCTTCCTGACTTGAATATTGCTTATTATGAAGAATATCAGAATACCCTATAAGTGAAGTAAGCGGGTTTCTTATATCGTGAGAAATGGAAGTAATTAACTCGTGATTTGCTTTCCACGCTTTATTTTCGCTTTGAATTTTATCAACAAGTGTACTTCTCATCGTTTCAATATCGTGAGAAAGAATTGTAACTTCATCACGACCATCAAGCGTTATCGGTTTATTTAAAGTTCCATTGCTTACCTGCGACACTTGTTCAGAAAGATTTTTAACTCTTAATCTCAAACGGTTGTTAAATCCGCTTGTTATAGAAAAGAATACCACAAAAAATATAGCAGCCGCAACGCAAAGTACAATCGTTGTATAAACCTGCGAGTATTCGTGACCTATTGTAACGGCACAAACACCATCTTTAAACGCAACCGAATAAATCGTTCTGTCATAGTTACTGTATATATTACCTTCACCCAGAGCATTTTCTAAAAAAGAATAATCATCATTAGCATTATTATCGGTGTTTTCAGTTACCTTATCGGGTGAAATCACCTCATCACCACTTATTTCAAAATCTTTCAAAAAAACTTTATCTTCTCTGTAAACCGTAAGGTAAACACGGTCATCGTATTGATTTATCCACTCATCGAACTTTTGGGTATCAGTCGAAGCAACATCATTCTGCTCAACAAAATCAACAAATGATTGATAAAGTTCCACATCACGTTCTGCTTCTGCTTCTTCACTCAAAAAGAATTCATCAACCACTCTTATACCTATTTCAAAAGTCAAAAAAGAAGATAAGAGTCCCAAAATCAATGCTAATAAAACGCACAAAACAATTTTGGTTTTAAAAGATACAAATTTTTTACCATTCACTGTTTTTCTGTTAATCAAATTGGTACCCCTTTCCCCATATAGTCTTTAAAAACACCGGGTTTGTGTGGTCATCTTCAATTTTTTTACGAAGATTCAAAATATGCACCATAATTGTATTTTGTGCTGAAGCAACATACTTTTCATCCCATACAACTTCATAAAGTGTTTTTGTATCAACCGGTTTACCCTTATTCTTAATAAAAAAGCAAAGCATATCGAATTCTGTATCTGTAAGACTCAACAAATAACCCGATTTATACGCTTTTTTTGATTTTTCATCTATTGTAATAATATCTGTTTTTTCACTTTCTGTATTTTCATCTTTATAATCACGATAGCGTCTGATTAAAGAATTGACTTTCATTAAAAGTTCGTTTTGCGAAAATGGTTTCCCTAAAAAGTCATCACCACCGCTTTCATACGCCTCTGCTTTGTCACTTTCCTGCGTTTTGGCAGTTAAAAACAATACAGGAATTTTGCTGAATTCTCTTATTCTTTTTACAACTGTAATCCCATCTTCATGTGGCATCATAACATCTAAAATCATTAAATCTATTGAAGTGTTTTCTTTAAGGATTCTTATTGCGTTTTTACCGTCTGCAGAAGAAAAAACCTCATAACCATTAGAATTCAGCAAAAGTTCCAAAATTTCTCTTATATCCGGTTCATCATCAACAATCAGAACTTTTCTACGTTCCATTTTTTCATCCCCCTTTTTTAACAATAAAAATACCCCGAACTCATTCTGACTTGAGTCGGGGAAAGTTCTTTTATTATTATACGATATTAAACAACTTTATTCAAGAGTTTTATGCAGATGGAATAAAAAGCATTTTTATGTCGCCTGTTGTATCACCTTCAAGATTGTTCTCTATAGCAATACTATTAACAGTTGTGTTATATCTTTTGGCAATATCCCATAAAGATTCTTCACATTTGGGGAAATAAACAGTTATAGCACTGTTACTGCGTTTTTCACTTTCTTCGCCTTCACAGATTTCCGTAACAACATCAATTTCACTTTCACCAAATACAGAACAATTTATCTGCATTTCTGCCTTCACATCAATCTGGTCTTTATTTTTTAACATACACTCAAATGATGATACTGTAATTTCAGGCACGGATTCAGTACGGATATCGCTACAATCTGACTTGCGTTCATATTTATAATCAAGCATTTTTTCAGTTGTAACAATACTACCAAGTGAATCTTTCAAAAGCATTGTAACTTTTAAAGAACCATTAACAGAAATACCCCCCTCCTTAAATGACAAGGTAGGTTCAGTTGGTTCACAGAAAGCATCTAAAATACAATCAACACCTGTATTTTTGACATCAATTGATTCTTTATATATATAAGTATCTCTTATAGCGTCAAGTGCTGAATAAAACTTCATTTTTTTATAAGTTAAATCAATAGAGCCATTTATTGCATATGCATCAGTTATAACACATAAATCTTTTTGTTCCCACATTGTTATACCGGCATTTACAGAAACTGCAACATCAAGACTTCTGCCTTCGCTTTGTGAATCGTTTTTAATTATTACATCTACCCCGGTTACATCCAAAGTAATATCTCCTGTAAAATGTTCTTCCATTCCATCAAATTCTAAAATCTGATTTATTGGCAATATCCTTCTTAATGTACGAATTACACTTTTATCTTCATTTGGCACAAATGCAATTTCTACAATTGTTTCGCCTTTAAGCATAATTTTATTACTGATTTTACGCGTTTCACCCAAAACTGAAACTGCATTTGCTCTTATTAAAAATGCGGCTGTTTCATTATCCAGCACAAAAGTATCACTCATAGAAAACATTTTACTCTTTTTGCAACCTAAAGACATTGCAGAAAACTCTCTCTTTTTTTCTTCAATTTTATCGGAGTTACCCGTAAGTAAAATATTTTCTGCAATTTTTCCGAATGAACAGACTGTTATACCTACCCCCGCTTTTATTTCTGCTCTTTTTGTGTTTGTTGCTCTGCAATTCACGAAATTAAGTGACGTTTTCACTTTTACATCTTCTGCATCAAGAAATGCCGGGTTTTCTGCATATCGTGTAAAACTTCTTGTTTGTGAGAAACTGTAAATACAATTGTCATTACCGACATAAATCATTCTTAATTCACAAGTACCGTCAACAGTTACTCTCTCACCAACAGTAGTGCATGAATTTATTTTGGGTATTGCCTGAGATTTTACTATCCTTAAAATTTCAGGCATATATTCGGGCAAAGAAATTTCTGCCTCCACACATTCTTCCATTGTTGTCTCAAAAGTTCTTTTTAAACTGCAATATTCTGTATTTTCTAAAGAAATATCCATAAAAATAAACTCCCTTCATATATTCTATAAAAATATATGAAAGGAATTTTTCAATTATTCATTTGTTACATCTTCTTCAGTTTCTTCTTCAATTACAGGCTCGTAAATTGAATTATAGAGCATTTCTCTGTTTTCACTGAAATTTATCGCAATTGAAGAACCGTCCCATTTAGATTCAAACCACCATGTATCTTCAAACGGCAATTGTTGAGAAACTAACAGTTTGTCCATTTCAAGACCCGTTTTAGAAACGCAAGAAACCATACTTAAAATAAGGCTTGTAAATTCAGACTTACTTAAGGATGTTTCTATATTTGGTGCAACATCCTTAGCAGTCGAAAGAAGACCAAAAATGTTACCTGTGAGAAGCTCCTTCTTTACGTTTTCTGCAATTGCGGTTATAACTTTTCTCTGACGAAATGTTCTCATAAAGTCAGAATCAAGTTTTCTGATACGTGCATACCACAAAGCCTGATAACCATTAAGGTGGACACTTTCACCACTTTCAAAATGGTCAGGTTTTGTTTCTGTTTTATAGTTATGACGATAATTTATATAGTCTGCCTCATCTTCGGTCACTTCAATATCTATACCACCAAGTCCATCGACAAGTTCTGTAAACATATTGAAATTGACAACTGCATAACCATCGATTTTAATATTAAAATTCTGTTCTATTGTCTGAATGAGTAAATTAGCCCCACCCCAGGCATAAGCCGCGTTGATTTTCGCTTCACATTCGCCCGGTATATCCACATGAGTATCGCGAAGAACAGAAGTAACAATTACTCTGCCGACTTTTTTATTGACAGAAATAATCATAATACTGTCGCTTCGTGAAGCACCGCCTTTTTCTTTATCAGCACCAATAAACAAAATATTTTTTACATCGGGGCTACTTGCAAGCGAAGAAACATTTTCAATATGTTCAATTTCTTCACCTTTTGTGAAGTTATCAACAATACCACTTGCAGAACTTAATAAAACACCGCTGAATGCTATAACTACTGCAAGAAAAACTGCTAAAACAATTATGAATTTCGGCGTTTTTCTTTTCTTTTCCTTGACGAGTTTACCTCGACGCATCTCATAATCTGAAATTTCGTCCTCATCTAAATCCATTCTTTGATTTCTTATAGCGGTAGGCGCTGGTCTTTGTTGTCTCGGAGCAATAGGAATATCTTCATATTCTGTTTTATATTCCCTGCGTCTTGATGCCCTTAATTGAGAAAGCGAAATATCACTATTGCTGTAAACATCTTCGTATTCTCTATGTTCTTCCGTTATTGTAAAAACATCTTCCGGCTCATCATCAGAATTTGACCAGACATCGTCTGCATACGGGTTATTAAGAAAGGTGCGCATATTATTTTCTTTTGAAGAATCACTATAAATATCACGTGAGTTTTCTTCTACACTTTTACTATCTATTTTTGTTTCATTAAGAAGGTCTATATAGTCGGTATTATAATCACGTTTTTCAGTGCTACTACCAAGATTGCCAAATGAAAATTCGTTGTTGTCAGCCATTTTTTAACCTACCCTTAACTCTTCAATTATCTGATTAAAAATTATATTAAAAATAGTTTGCTTGTTCTTTTCTGTATTTTCTATAGTACCATCAGAAATCCGCATTGCAAAAGAAAGAGAATTATCTATAATAAAGAACCACAAAACATCGTAATTTATTTTTTTATAAAGCCCGAACCTTTCAGATATTTCATTTATCGCACTCATAATTGTATGGTAGTGGTCATTGTTTTCTGCGTGGTCGTGACTTATGTAAAGATTTGAACTGCGGAAGTTTTTATAATACTTTGTCTTGATAGGATTCATTAAAAGAAACTCGAAATATTTATTCCAGATATTCCATACGCTTGTTTTAATGTCACTTTCATCAATATCAATATTTTTAATTGATTGGTAAATTTCATTGTCTATATCATAATAAACCTGTTTTTTCAGTTCATCAAGAGTATTGAAATGTTTGAAAATAACACCTTCAGAACATTCGCATTTTTTTGAAATGGCTTTACTTGTCATACCATACATACCATTTTCTGCACCAAGTTCTGTTACACCCTGTATAATTTTTCGTGAAGTCTCTGACACACTTTTCACCTACCAATAACATATTCCAAAATATTTTAACATATTTCCAATTATATTTCAACAGAAAAATAAAATGGTAACCTTTGTACTCTCCCCCTCAGAAACTCTCATACAATGGTTCTTATTTTGGTTTAGTTATTATCATCCTTTTGTTTATTGCCTAATTTTACTGTTTTGCATATAATAAAGACACGGTACCGAAATTAAATATAAGGTGATAATATATGGAACTTGGTAAAAAAATTAAACAACTAAGATTAAACAAAGGCGTAACACAGGAAGCACTTGCAAATGCATTAGGTGTTACATACCAGGCAGTTTCTCGTTGGGAGAATGAAACTACTATGCCTGACATATCATTACTTCCGCAAATATCCGTCTTTTTCGGTGTAAGTATTGACGAGCTTTTTGAGTTTACAGAAGAATCACAATACGAGAGAATTGAAAATATGCTCAACGAAAAATCAACGCTCACAGATATCGAATTTGAGAACGCAAAGAGTTTTTTTGAAAAACAATTAAATCGAGAAAATGAGAATGTCAATGCAATTAAATTACTTGCGTGGCTTTATGCTCACCGTTCAAAATCTTCAAATTTTCAAGCTGCAGAATACGCAAAGAGAGCTTTACAACTTGGCGATACAAGTAAGAGTATGAATAATATTTTGCGTGATGCATACGGTTCACCACACACAGACTGGAACTATCGAAATCGTCACGAACTTATTGATTTTTACTATGAACATCTAAAAACACATCCTGATGATATGAGAGCGTACAGATATTTATTATCTGCACTTATTGCTGATGGCAGAACAAATGAAGCAAGGGATTTAATTAAAAATATACGTAACAAAGAAAAAACAGAGTTACTTTATGTTTTCGATGCTATGATTCTTCGAAGAGAAGGAAAAATCAACGAAAGTGAAAATTTACTTGATGATATGATTAAACAGTTCCCTGACAGTTGGTACACCTGGTCAATAGTTGCTGATTTCAAGGCGGACGATTGTAAATATGAAGAAGCGATTTCTTGTTTTGAGAAATCATTGGAACTTCAGGAAATACCACGATTTACAGACTCGCTTGAAGCAATTGCTCATATTTATGAAATAAAAAAAGATTATCAAAAATCAATCTCAGCTTATCAACGAATAATTGGGCTTCTAAAAACTGACTGGAACGTAACCTTTGGTGCAACTGTGAATAAGTATCTTCAAAAAATTGATGAATTCAAATATAAAAGTAAATAAAACACCACGATTATGCGCACATTGTGTTGACAATGTGTGTATAATTGTTTATAATGTACATAGAATAAAACGGAGGTGTTTTTATGGAATCAACAAATTTAAATATCCGAATTGAAAAAGATGTTAAAGTAAAAGCAGAAAAACTTTTTGATGCATTAGGGCTTAATATGACTTCTGCCGTAAACATCTTTTTAAGACAAGCAATCAGAGAAAATGGTATTCCTTTTGAAATTAAAATCAATACCCCTAATGAAATAACCCTTGCTGCTATACAAGAAGGAAAAGCAATTGCTTCTGATAAAACTTCTGCTGGTTACAACAACATGGAAGATTTAAGGGCGGCTCTTGAATCATGAAATATGAAATTAAATTCACTACGCAATTCAAAAAAGATTTAAAACTTGCAAAAAAACAAGGTAAAGATACCGAAAAACTTTATAAAGTAATAGAAAAACTTGCAAATGGTGAACTTCTGGAAGAAAAATATCGTGATCACCATTTAAGCGGAAATTATGGTGGTTGTCGTGAATGTCATATTGAACCCAATTGGTTGCTCATATATGAAATTGTTGATGATATTCTTGTTTTAATGCTTTACAGAGTTGGTAGCCATTCTGATTTATTTTAATAAAAAATAAAAAACCTGACATTTAAAGTCCAAAAACTTTAAATGTCAGGTTAATTTTATAAAACTTAGTCTGTAACTTTAACTGTCCAGTTGAATCTATCTTCTACCTTACCCCATTGAATACCTGTGAGTTCGTCGTAGAGTCTTTGTGCTACTGCACCAATTTCGTTATTGTTAATAACAAGTTTTTCACCTTCATCAAAGAATTCGCCAATTGGTGAAATAACTGCCGCAGTACCTGTACCGAATGCTTCGTCTAACTTGCCATTTTTGTGAGCTTCTTTAACTTCATCAACTGAAATTTTGCGTTCTTCAACCTTGTAGCCCCAGCTTTTGAGAACTTCAATACAAGATGCTCTTGTAACACCGGGAAGAATGTTGCCATCTTCAAGTGAAGGTGTAACAACTGTGCCATCAATTACGAAGAATACGTTCATAGCACCAACTTCGTCGATGTATTTTCTTTCAACACCGTCAAGCCAGAGAACCTGTGCGTAACCCATTTCGTCAGCTTTTTTCTGACCAATAAGAGATGCAGCATAGTTACCACCAGCTTTTGCCATACCTGTACCACCTTTTACGCAACGAACATATTCATGCTCAATGCAGATTTTAACAGGGTCCATACCATTAGCATAGTAAGAGCCTACAGGTGAAAGAATAATAGCAAAAATATAAGTATGTGCAGGATGAACACCTAAGAATGGGTCAGTTGCAATAATGAATGGACGAATGTAAAGTGATGTGCCTTCGCTGTGTGGTACCCATTCCTTATCTACTTCAACAACTGCTTTGATTGCTTCAAGAGCGAGTTCCGGGTCAATTCTCGGAACGCAAAGTCTGTCACAAGTATTGTTCATTCTTTCAATATTTTTCTGTGGGCGGAAAAGTTGGATTTTACCATCAGCAGTTCTGTATGCTTTAAGACCTTCAAAAAGTTCTTGCGCATAGTGGAAAACCATTGCAGATGGTTCAAGCGGAAGTGGACCATAAGGAACAATTCTGCCGTCGTGCCAACCTTTTTCTTCATTGTAGTTCATTAAGAACATATGGTCAGTAAAAAATCTACCGAAACCAAGACCTTTATCTTCCGGTTTTTCTTTTTTTACTGTTGCTTTTTCTATTTTGAAATCGTAACCCATTTCAATAGCCTCTTTTCTGAAATTAGAAATTATATTAGTAGTCGTAACCTAACTGAAGAGCAGTTTTATTTACTTCAAGTAAATCCTGATGTCTTGCTGATACAACTTTACCTAAAGGAGCATCAATATAATCAAATGATAATTCTTCAACTTCTTTTAAAAGCTT
>JAFSBS010000277.1 GCA_017437165.1 Clostridia bacterium | reverse complement strand
CGAGGGGCATTATAAGCTTTTAGAACGTGCAAAAGCTCTTGGTGATTATTTGATAGTCGGCGTAACAACTGAACATTATGATGAATCCCGTGGAAAAATGAATGTTGTAAATTCTCTTATGGAGAGAATTGAAAATGTAAAAAAGACAGGTTTTGCTGACGAAATTATTATTGAAGACCATGTTGGGCAAAAAATTGAAGATATTATAAAATATGATATTGACGTTTTTACTGTTGGTTCAGATTGGGTAGGTGCGTTTGACCATTTTAAAGAATACTGCGAAGTCGTTTATTTAGAAAGAACAAAAGGCATTTCAAGTTCTGAACTTCGTTCAAATTTCAAAATTTTAAAACTAGGTGTAATAGGTACCGGACGAATCGCAAATCGTTTTATACCCGAAGCCAAATATGTAAGTGGTGTAAATATTGAATCTGTCTATAACCCTCATATAGACAGTGCAAGAAATTATGCAGAAAAGCACAAATTAAACAGTTACTTCAACGATTTAGAAAGTTTCTTAAATACTGTAGATGCGGTGTATATTGCATCACCTCACGAAACTCATTATGAATACGCAAAAAAAGCATTAGAACACAAAAAACACGTTCTTTGCGAAAAACCTATGGTGTTACGTGGTGATGAAGCCAGAGAATTATTTAAAATTGCAAAAGAAAATGACTGTGTTCTTATGGAAGCAATCAAAACAGCGTATTGCCCTGGATTTATTCAACTTATAAACACTATAAAAAGTGGTGTTATAGGTGAAGTTAAAGATGTTGAAGCAGCGTTTACAAAACTCGAAAACCCCAAAAACAGAGAATTAACCGACACCGAATACGGCGGAAGTTTCACTGAATTAGCAAGTTACACTTTACTTCCTATTATCAAAATATTAGGAATGGATTATAAAGAAATTCGTTTTGAAAGTTTTAAAAATGAGCTTGACATTGACATTTACACAAAAGCCTATATAAAATACAACGATGCTATTTCCACCTCAAAAACAGGTCTCGGCGTAAAGTCTGAAGGTGAACTTATAATTTCAGGCACAAAAGGATATTGTGTTGTAGAAGCACCTTGGTGGAAAACAAAATCTTTTGAACTCCGTTTTGAAAATGTTGATGCTTATGACAGAACATATTGCAAATTTTTCGGGTACGGACTCCGGTACGAGTTAAGCGATTTTGTTGCGGCAATTCATGGTTATTGTAAAAAGATGTTCCGTTTAACAAAAGAAGAATCTATTGCAATTGCTGAAATAATGGAAAGATTTTTAGAAGAACAAAAATAAAGGTGTCATTTATGAACATAAAAAAACAAAGTTATATATATTACCGAAAAGCAAAAGCATTCTCTAATAGTTTGTGCTTTTATATGTGCAGGATTTTCCCTATCAAGAAAAACAGAATAGCTGTCTGTTCGTTTGAAGGAAGAAGCGGTTTTAACTGCAACCCTAAATATATTGTTAAAGAGCTTCAAAAAAGAAATCCTGATTATGAATTTATATGGCTTGTAAATGAAACCGGCAAGGAGTTTCCAGATTACATAAAAGAAAAGAAAAACTCAATCTGGAGCAGAGCCTACTATCTTTCAACCTCAAAGGTCTGGATTGACAATTACCGTAAGCCTTACGGAACAGTAAAAAGAAAAGGTCAGTATTATATGAATACTACACACGGAATGATTGGTTATAAATCTATCGGTCTGTGGCGTGGTGATGCTTTTTCTGAAATGGCTTATATAGTAAGTAAAAACGATTCAGATATGATAGACGATATGTTAATCGACTCTGAATGGTGCGCTGAAATGTGTCCTGATGGTATGATTTATTACGGCAGTTACCTCAGAACAGGCGCACCAAGAGTAGATATTCTTCACGGTGATAAAACTTTTTATAGAGAAAAATTCAGAAAAGAGCATAACATTCCAATGGACGCAAAAATAGTTATGTTTGCACCAACCTTCAGAGAGGGTTCAACAAACGGAAAACGTTTTGTTTACTCACACGAATGGTCTCTTGACTTTGAAAGAATGCTCAAAAATTTCGAGAAGCGTTTCGGTGGCGAATGGTATTTATGTGTAAGATTACATCCGCAATTAGCTGAAAAATCCGGAGAATATAAGCACCCTACCTTAGGCGATAAAGTAGTAGATGCAAGTAAGGCAATTGATTTATATGAAATTCTTGCCGCTATGGATGCTTGTGTTACAGATTACTCAACAACCTCAATGGATGCAAGTTTAATGCGTGTACCTGTTTTCTTATATGCAGATGATATAGAAAGTTACTTAAAAGACAGAGGCGGTATGATTTGGAATATTTCTACCGACACTGATGCAGTAGTAACCAACAAAAAAGAGATGACTCCGAATTTAGATGTTGTGTTACCATTCCTTATTTCAAAAGATAATGATGAATTTGAAAGAAAAGTACTTTCTTTTGATGAAGAAGATTATCTGAACAAATTAGATGCATTTCAAAAAGAAGTACAACTGGTTTTTGATGGAAAAGCAAGTCAGCGTGCAGCTGATCGCGTAGAGGAGTATATAAACAGATAATGAATATTGTAATTATTATGTCAGGTGGCGTTGGTCAGAGATTTGGTGCGGTAATTCCGAAACAATATAATTTAATAGCGGGCAGACCTGTTATTGATTACGTAGTTGATGCAGTTAAAGAATCGAAACTCACTGACAAAGTTGTAGTGGTAATGGACCCACAATGGAAAGGTTATTCAGAAGCCTTAAAAAACTCTGATTTTGATTTTACGGTTAATGGTGAAACCAGAATAAAATCACTGTATAACGGATTAAAACTTATAAAAGACAAATATGTCTGTAACAAAGTACTTATTGTAGATGCGGTTGCACCATTTTTATATGGCGAACTTATTGATGAATACTTTGAAAAACTGGAGTCTTTCGATGCAGTAATTACTGCACAGAAAATCACCGGTGGTTTTACAGATGTAAACAACTCAAGATTAGACAGAGAAAATTACATTATCACCCAGTCCCCTGAAGGCTTTAAGTTTGAATTACTATGGAATAATTTTGATTTGGATTTTCCTTATCAGGAAATGGCAGGTATGTTACCTGACCACTCTACAAGATATTATAATTATGAGTTTAAAAACAACCTGAAACTCACCTACGATTTTGAACTTACCTACGCAGAATATATGTTAGGTAATCTCGGTAAACTTACAAGGAAAAACAATGTTGCTTATTTCGATAAAGAGGTTCTTATAACCGAGGGTATAAAATCTTATCTGCTTCGTGAAGAACCGGAAAAAACAAATAAATGGATTGACGAGATTTACGCTGCAATGCCTGAACTTATTGCCTTGTGGCAAATTACCTCATTTGTACCTAATCAGGTTTCTCGCTATGGTTTGGTTTTACAGGCAAAATCACAAAAACACGGAGATGTAATTATAAAATTCATCCCCGAATTTGTAGGACGATTCCACCGAGAGCTTGAGGCTTTACGCTTATTGCCGAAATCTTATATGTGCCCACTTTGTGATGCAGACCAAGAAAAGCGTGTAATGCTTTTAAAAGAAGTAAAGCCCGCAAAATACGCAAGTTTTGAAGAAAACCTTAAACTCACAGATTTATTTGAGAAAGTAATAAATGATGCTGTAAAATATACGAGTAATATTACATTACAATACATTCCTGATTATTTTGAAGAATTAAAAGGCAAATTAGAAAATGCCGACCTTATGCCATATTGTAAAGAGGAAATTGTTCCCCAATTAGAGTATGCTATAACTCTTTATGAAAAAGAGTTTCAAGATTCAGAAAAATATATTGTTCACGGTGATTTGCACGAATTAAACATACTTGATGACAACGAGCGTTTCTGGGGTATTGACCCTAACGGAATGGTAGCACCATTAGAATTAGAATGTG
>JAFSBS010000276.1 GCA_017437165.1 Clostridia bacterium | reverse complement strand
TTACCATCTTTAATAATCAGCAACGCATTACCATCACTAATGTTACGGAATTTGGTGCTTTTCATAGATATTACTGAATTTATAATTTCAAGACTTATTAAAATCATAACAGGAATCAAACTGTTTATTAAAGGTACCGAATTGTCTTCAATTGGTATTGAGGCAAATTCAGAAAGCAAAAGCGTTATAACTAATTCTGTTGGTTGTAATTCACCAATGTTTCTTTTACCCATAATTCTGATTGCAGCAGAAACAAATAAATAAAGAATGACAACTCTTATAATTGTAGTTAACATAAAATCACCATTTGTAGTATATCCACAAAATTTCAGGTGATTATAAAAATGGTGATTTTTATGAAAGAAAATAACAACCCTTTTATAAATGTTGACGATTTACCAAAATCAGAACTTGGTAATGTTAAGTTTTATGCAGAAGATAATGGGAAAATTATTAAAGAAGTTTTTCTCAATTGTTTTGATATTGTGGTAAAAAATGGTGTTTGTGGTGATCGCAGAGTAGTTTTTGCAAAATGTGACGGGCTTACATCTTCAGAAAAGATAATTGAAGGTATTACAAAACCAATGTTGCATTTTAGTGGTGATTTGCCGAAAAAAGATGTTTTACAGTTTATTTCCTCGGAAATAATTTGTGGTACAGAGGTTAAAACTGAAAAAAATCTCGATTTGGCAATAGAAAACCTTCTGCGTGGGTGTGTTCTTGTTTTTGTTGATGGTGTAGAAGAATGCATAGTTGTGGGAATGCAAAATATTCCTGGTCGTTCAATAGACGAGCCAAATTACGAAGTGCAGGAAAATGGTTCGCGTGAAGGTTTTGTTGAAATTTTAAAAACAAATATGACTTTAGTCAGAAAAAGACTTGTAAATGTCAACTTTAAAATAGAAGTTTTAGAAGTCGGTGTTTCTACAAAAACAAAAGTTGCAGTTTGTTATATGAATGGAAAAGTCAAAAAAGAGGTTTTACAAGAAGTAAAAGACAGACTTAATTCGGTTAATATGGATACAGTATTAGGTGAAACTTATTTAAGAAAAACACTCGATACCAAGCATAGAACAATGTTTACAATGGTAGGTAAAACAGAAAGACCGGACACATTATGTGCTAAAATCAATGAAGGTAAAATCGCAATTTTGATTGATGGCACACCTTATGCGTTAATTGTGCCAAGATTGTTTATAGAAAACTTTCAGACTTTCGATGATTATCTTAACAGACCATACTACGCAACTTTTATGCGTTCTATAAGATTGATTTCATTTATAATAAGTATATTCTTGCCGGGGATATTTGTAGCAATAGGTTTGTTTCATCAGGAATTGTTACCTGAAAAAATGCTCTACAATGTCGTGGTTATGGAGAGCAATACTTTGTTTACCTTGACAGTTGAAGCGCTTATTATTCATTTTATCTATGAAATTGTCCGCGAAGCAGGTCTTCGTGTACCGAAATCTATTGGTCACGCGGTTAGTATAGTTGGTGCATTAGTAATAGGTGATGCCGCAGTAACTGCCGGGCTTATAGATGCACCTATGCTTATAGTTGTAGCTATGACTGCAATAACTTCTCTTGTAGAAACTGACCTTTACCACGCAATAGCAGTTTTAAGAATTTTATTTATTATTATCGGTGGTACAAGCGGTTTTTTCGGTATTATGGTAGGTGTTGCAATTTTAATAGTAAATCTTTCATCTGTTGAAAACTTCGGCGTTTACTTCTTGTCACCACTTGCGCCATATAATAAATCTCTTTTCAGAGATACAATAAGTCGATTAAGCATGGAAAAATTGGGCAAAAATATATTTGATATAAATAAAGTAGGTGAGCAGAAATGACTGAAAAGAAAGTAACAACTTTCCAGTTTTATTCTCTTTTGTATATATGCTCTGTTGTAGCGGCATTTATGTTTGTTTCAACAACTGTAATTGATTTAGGCACAACTGACGCAATTCTTTTCCCGAGTGTTTTTGGTGTTTTGAGCCTTATAACAATAATTCCGACTTTTATTTTCAATAAAAAATCCAACGGTGAAAACGTCTTAAGTGCAATAAGTAAACGAAATAAAATTTTTTCTGATGTTGTTGCGTTTTTTTATATTGTTTTAGTTTTTATATTACTATTAAGAACACTTGCAAGACTTGATTTATTTGTAAGTTCAGAAGTGTTCCCTGAAAATACTATGACATTCTTAATTGTTTCTATAGTGATAGTATCAGTATTTTTGTCATTGCTTGATATAGGGGCTTTATCAAGAGCATCAACAATATTTTTAATTATGGTTACACTTTCTGTTTCTGTTGTTGTATTTTCTGCGTTC
>JAFSBS010000275.1 GCA_017437165.1 Clostridia bacterium | reverse complement strand
CCTTAATTGCATCAATAAACTTAATCTGAACAACGTGCGTTCTTGCCTGAACAATTTTTTCTTCTGTATGTTTATAAACAATCATACAAAGAAGTAAACCGCCCACTGTAAGAATTGGGTATAAAAATCTGTAAACACGAATGTCGGTAGTGTTTGAACCAAATAAATATTGAGCAATAAGAGGTGCTGCGGCATTGATGATTGAAGGTGCAAGCGAATAAACTACGCTCTTTACAGCAGCAACGTCACTTCTTTCATAAGAATTTGGTGAAAGAACATGAATAAGATTTTCGTAAGCGTCGTAGAAGAAGTAATAGAAGAAGTGCAACAATAAGTTGAGGAACATAATAATCGCACATTTTATTATGTAATCTAAAGATTCACAGAAAAGTATTTTGGCACCGGCTTCTTCAAAGGCGATTTTTTCTGCTAATTGCAATTCTCCGAAAAAGATGCCGTGTACAGGGTCGTTGACAAGCCCTATCAATCCGGAACCAAACCAATCTGTAAGTTTGGTGTATGGGAAAAACACGATAGTCATACAGATAATAGTAGCCGGAAGAGCCATTGTAACTATGTATGGGCGATATTTACCGGCTTTGTTTCTGGTGTTGTCTATTATTGTAGCACGGATACCCGTTAACGGAATGTTTGCAAGAACAGCAAAGATGTACATTACATACATATCCATAGGGTCAATACCAAGGGTGCTTGAAAGAAGGGTGCTGTTAACCGCTAAAAGACAAGCGGAACCCATTGTAATAATCATATAGGCACCAATACCACCGCCGGAATAAGCGGCAATTTCTTTGTAAGGCATATATCTGCCTTTGGCAGGGGTTTTCCAATGTGTTTTTACATTAGAAATAAGCCCCGTTGCTTTTTCTTTGAGATTCATTTTCTCAACTCCTGTATTCAATAATTACAATGAGATAATTATACCATAATAATTTGTATATTTACAATGCAAAAAGCAAGGTTATGATATACAAAAAATAGTTGGATTTGTTAGTGTAGTTGCACAAAGTGGAAACAACGTTGTCTTGTTGAATTACAGTATTTCACAAATTATTTAATAAAATATAAAATTTAGAATAAAGTATAGTAAATTCTGAATTTTTGTGATAAAATGAAAACCGCACAGATTTTTTGAAAGGTGGTGTTGTTATGGTAGATATTAACGGTGAAGAAGAATTTCAGGCAGAAAAACTAAAAAACAATTCTTTTGAAGCGAAAAGAGCGAGAACTGTGCAGACTCTCGGCAATAATTCAGTAAATGAAGACAAAGTTTCTTTGCAGAATGCTAACAGAGAAATTCTCAATAGCAGAACTTCGGGTGTAAGAACACCTGTAAATAATACAAGAAATTCAGTTGAACGACCTGCAGAGACAAGAAATGTACAAAAAAGCACGTCGGTTTCTACCGGGAACAGCACTTTAAATAACAGCAGACAACAACAAAAGAGTTCTGCACCCACGAAAAGAAATACTGCGGCAACGGTGGAGAAAATACAAAACGAAAGAAAAGAGAAAGAAAAAGAAGCAAAGACAAATAAACTTATTAAAGTCCTTACTGCGTGTGTAATTTCAATTGCTTTAATTATTTCTATGTATGCAGTAGTTATTTTCGGTAATATTCCTTTTGTTACAAAATGGCGTAATATCTGGATTGAAACCGCGATGACAACTGACCAACACAAATGGCTCGCAACTTGTTTCTTCCCGAAATATTTAATAGATGAAATTATGGATGCACAAGTTGACGTTACTGATATTGGTAAAACAGATATAAATAAAGAGGATGAGAAACCGGATATTTTGGGGCAGAAAGACCTTGTAGTAGGTGAACTTGATTCTCACGGTAACGAAGTTTTAATAAATGATATTGAACAAGGAATTGTTGTTTTAAAGGTAAAAACTTCAAACTATGTAGGCAGGCTTGTTTTAATAGATGACCCGTCAAGAGTTTATATAACTGCGACTGATTATAAAAATTCGAGGGGCGAATTTATTTGTGACTATCTTGAAAAAGAAGATGCTGTAATCGGTATGAATGCATCAGGATTCTATGACCCGGGCGGAACGAGTGTCGGCGGCGTAGTTACTGCACAGTGTATTGCACAGGGCGAATATTGGGGTAATTATTCCTCTAAATATATAACAGTAGGCTTTGACAAGGATGACCGTCTTGTAGTAGGCGAATTCTCTGATTGGGAAGAACATAATATGCGTGATGCGTTCCAGTATCACCCTGCACTTATTATAAATGGTGACAAAGTTATTGAAGGTTCTTCAGGCTGGGGACTTCAACCACGTTCTGTAATCGGTCAGGCAGAAAATGGCGTTGTTATGTTTTTTGTTGTAGATGGCAGACAGGTAGGTTATTCTCTCGGTGCTACTATGGGTGACTGTGCCGATGTTTTGGAGGAATATGGTGCGGTGAATGCCGGTGCGTGTGATGGCGGTTCATCTTCAGTTCT
>JAFSBS010000274.1 GCA_017437165.1 Clostridia bacterium | reverse complement strand
TTGTAAAAGTCGAAAGACATTTCGAGCATTTCTTCGTCAGTAACACAGTCAAAGTGTTTCATAACCCTGTCAGTAGGCTTGTTATAAAAACCAATTTCTGCACCTGCTGTTATACCGTACTGACCTTTCCAAATTTCCATCATCCAGTCTTTGTCATCGTAAGTAAAGTAAATTTTAGCAGTTGAGTAAATCATACCAACCATTGGTGCGGCGGTATCGTAAACACTGTTAAAACCAAAGTTTCTTTGCCATGAATCCAATTGAGTGAAATAGACATCCTGAATAGGGTCGTAGTCAAAACCTGCAGTTACAAGAATTTTTCTTGCAGCAGATTCATCTTTTGTGTTGAAAAGCACGTCTTGAATATTTGCTAAATAATCGCCATCTTCAAAAGTGTTTATTGTAGTTGTTTCAGTAGGTGCAGTAGTAGGATTTACGGGTGAACTGTCACTTGTAGTAGCAACTTCTGAGGATTGAGTCTGATTGCTGCTTTGTGTAGTCGGTGTATTAACTGCAGTAGTTGTTGTGTTGTCAGGGTTTGAAATAACTGCAGAATATGTGAAATCTTCACCATAATAAGGCTGGGTATAATAAACGTCACCGGCAGGTGGGTTAGTAGGCACTACAGCACCATTATTGAGTGTACCTGCAATATTAAGAAGTCCACAACCCGAACAAGTTACGATAACCATAACTAAAAGAGAGGTTATTCTTAAAATGTTAGCGTATTTTTTCATATCTTTCTCTCCATAAATTGTGTTTTAAATCATATACTAATTTATAATACCATAAATTTCCTTGTTTGTCATTAGTTTTTGAGAAAATAATATTTGTTTAACAATTATAGTAAGACAGGGGATGGATGATATAGGTAAGAAGTAATAGTGAATAAGTAATAAGTGGAATTTTGATTTGAGTCAAAAAAATAAAGAACGAATATTAAACAATAAACTAAAACAGGAAACAGTGGCAACTACCTCTGTTCCTGTTTTCTGCAAATCAAAGTTTTATTTCAACTATATGACTACCGACACCGGTATTGAAAATGACATCACTACCGATATTTCCTTCGTGTTTCTTAATTTCACTATCTGTTACTTCAACGCCGTCAATTAAAATCTTTTTAGCATCAGACGGAATATAAACAATGTTAGGAACTGTAAATTCTTTGTCTTGTGTATATTCTAATGTAAACACATTATTTACATAATCGTACTTGAATTCATCAATAAAACCTGTAACTGCTTTCGGGTATGGTCTTGTAAGAAGTTTAATAAAATCTTCATTTAAAATACCCTCAAAGTAACACCAGTATGTATTGCTCCATTTGTAAGCATTAAATTTATCGAGTAAAAATCTGAAGTGCGGGTACCAGCCGTCACCTTCAGCGTGAGAGCCCCATTCACCAACAATACAAGGAATATTTAGTCTTTCCTGAGTTCTTCTATGTTCATCAAAAATCATACCTGTCCTTGAGTTGTTAGCGTATTTGTACGCAGGAGTGTCAACCATTAAGTCATAAGCGTGTGGTGCAAAGCATTGTTGTTCTTTTTTACCATTAACAGTAATTGGAGTGTTACAACAAGGAATACCCATATTTGAATAATAGCAGTTATCAACAAACATAATACCTTTATCTGTAACTTCTCTTACTGCCTCAGCCATTTTACAAAGGTAAGGTGAGTATTTTTCTTCGTCAAATTTTCTTACAAGCTCACTGCAGGGTTCTACTATTTTCCCGAATACATCTGCTGTGTATTGGTCAAGTGCTTTTGGTTTTTCTTTGCCTAAACCTTCTTTTGCCATTTCTAAAAGATTAACTCTTTTATCAGTGATAGAAACTTTTATAAGATTAGCAATAAGTTTTTTAAAGATTTTACCGCCATCAGAACCGGGGAATGGTTCGTTTAAAAAATCAAAACCAAAGAACGACTCTTTGCCCGCAAGTTTACTTGCAACATATTTCCACATATTTGCGTGGTAATCCTGAAGTCCTTTACCGTTATATTGCTTATTTGCCCAAAAATTGTCAAATGCTCTGTGACAAGCTTTGCCCCAGAAATAACCCTCTGCCCATACTGCAATAGGCTTTTTAGGTGTGTACTGGTCATAAAGTGTAGCCCATTTAGGCGCACCGTCGCCACCGCCCGGGTTTTCACCGGAATATAAGTCCTGATGCCCGTCTAAATAAACATAAATATCGTTTTCTGCACACTTGTCCATAAATTTTGCAAGTGTTTCAATGGCTTTGTCATTATAATTCTCTGGTTTTGGCTCGATTTTTGCCCAAGTAAAGCCGAGTCTTATCATATTAAAGCCACGTGCTTTGAATTCTTCGAATGGGAAAGTGTCGGGATTGTGACAGAAATCTTCAAGTTCATTAAATGTTGACTTATCAACAACATTCATACCATTAAAAATTCTTTCTCTGCCGTGTTCATCAACAAATCTTAAATTATCGGTAAAAATTTTATCCATAATAACCTCCTGTAAAAGTCATTTTGTTTCAATGAAGAGTGGCTTATAAGAAGTACCACTTTCAAAGAAATTGTTTGCTTTAATTATTACTGTGTATTTTGTGTCAGGTTTTAAATCATCAACTGTAACAGAAAGTGTTTCAGGCATATTGTAGAAGTAATATTCAGACCAGAGACCCACTCTCTTTACAATTAAATCAGTTGCGGTTTCCTTAACTGTGATTATGTAATCGTTTACATAATATTCGTCAGACGGTTTTGCCTGTGAAAATGTAAGTGTAAACTGATTAGAATTAACATCAGAAAATTCTGCTTTGAAATCATCCGGGAAATAAGGTGCTTTTGAGTTTTTATAACGCAAAGCGTCTGTATATTTGAATGAGTCAGGGTTGCAAGGTGTATCAACTTCCCACACCATAGGAAAGAAGTTTTCAGTAAGAATGTCGTAAGGATAAATTCTTACCTGACCCTTGTCATTAGCTTCAACTATAAGCATCTGCGCACAGTTGTTATCCTGTGGTGGAACTGTTCCGTAATATTTGTCAAATTCATCGAGTTCAAAATAACTTAATGAACCGGTACCAAGCGCAGTAAAGTGTTTCTGGAAAATTGAACGTGGGTCGTTAATCGGCACGTGTGAGTGACCGGAAAAATCAAATACTTGCGGGTAGTTCATAAGAATAGGGTA
>JAFSBS010000273.1 GCA_017437165.1 Clostridia bacterium | reverse complement strand
ATTCTCAAATTCTTTTCATAAAGTTCGCGTACAGTTGCCTGAGCAGAACTCATATAAAAAGCACCGTTTTTTTCTGTGAATGAGGGGTTGTTAACGTTGTGGAGTTCGATTCCGTTAAAGCCTTGCTCGGTTGCAATTCTTGTAAAATCTTCCCATAAATAGCCGTGCCAACCTTTTGTTGAAAAAGAAATTTTCATTTTTTGTCACCCCTTAAATTTCTTCAAAAATAATTTTGTTAATCGCATTTATATAAGCGCGGATACTTGCACCGATAATATCAGTTGAAACACCATTGCCGGAATAGAGTTTACCATTAGAACGGAGTTTAACGAGTGCAGAACCGGTTGCTTCTCTGCCTTCTGTAACAGAGTGAATCTGGAAATCGTCAAGTTCGTAGTGATGACCTACAATCTGTTCAATTGTAGTAAATGCTGCGTCAATAGGACCGTCACCGATACCAATAGCCTGTTTGTTTTCGCCATCTTTTTCAAGTGTGATTTGTGCAGATGAAGTAATAATATTACCGGTGTTTATAACATAATCTACTAATTTATAAGCAGGTGTAACCTGAAGTGCAGTTGTTGCAACAATTGCGTCAAGTTCTTTGTTTGAAATTGTCTTTTTACTTGCAACAGATTTGAATCTTTCAAATACTTTTGCGCTGTCTTCATCAGATAAATCGTAACCTAAGTTTTTAACTGCTTTTAAAACAGTTTCCTGTGAATCGTTTTCAGTTAAGTTGAATTCAGACGCAGGCACACTACTTGTTGTTTCTGTTACTGAAACAATGTGTTTGCCGTCTGCAATTTTTGCCACCTGATTTATAATTCTTAAAAATTCGCTGTATTTGAGTGAGCAGCAAATATCTAATTTGTCGCCATTGTTTCTTATAATATTTGAAACAGTTACAATTGATGTAATATTAGCATTGTTTGAAGCACATTTGATTTCTGTTGCACCGTGTGTAACTGCAAGCATAGCTGAAGCTGCTGCACAACCATTTGTATCTTCACACATAACACCTAAATTAACATTTTTAAGTTCAGGAATTGCTTTGATTGTTTCTTCAATGAAATTAACAAATGCGTCAGGGAGCATAGATGCTTCATTGTCACAAATAGTAATTGTTTTAGCACCTGCTTCAATTGCAGTTTTAATAGTAGCGACTAAAACATCGCTTTCTGCTCTTGTTGCATCAAGTGCAACGAATTCAACATCACTGCAAAGTGAAACCGATTTTTCCACCAATGACTTAATAAGTTCAATCATTTTAGGTGCTTTCTTGTGGCAGGTGTATTCCATTCCAACAGGGGAGACAGGAAGTGCTACAGAAAGTCTTGGTTTACTTGCAGTTTTAATTGCGTTATATGTAAGTTCTACACTTTCAGTAGTTGTGCCAACTTGAACGCTCATTATACTATTCTTTAAAAATGCACAAGCAGTTTTTAAAAGAAGGGTGTCAGTTTTTTCATTTTCAATTGCCGGGAATTCAACAACATCAACATTTGCACTTTCTAAAAGTCGTGCAATTTCAACTTTTTCTTTGAAACTTAAAGTTGCTTCATTACCTTGTGATTTAATTAAAATTGTACGGTCTGAAATTCTGATTTTGTTCATAACAGTAATCCTTTCAAAAGTTAGATTGTTATATTGATATGTATTGATTTTTTATTTCGTGTGGTATCAAGGAAAATAAAAAACCCGAGTCAAAGCATAATTGTTTTGACTCAGGGACGAATTTTTAATAATCCGCGGTACCACCCCGCTTACTGCAAAAACGCAGTCACTCATTAAGACTCAATTAAGTCCGTAGCCATGGTAACGGGGCAACCGGAACTTCTTACTCACGAAAATCCGCTTCTGAAGCTCTGCTCTGGAACGAGACCGCATTGTTGAAACCTGTCAGCTCACACCAACCGCCAACTCTCTGAAAAGTTTTACCCAAAAATGCGTAATTCCTTCAATGCATTTATCAATATGTGAAGTATAATAGCATTAGAACTCTTCAATGTCAAGAGTTTTTTAAAAATAAAATGAAGTGGAAATGTCAAATATCCAACAAAAATGTGATTGTTTGTAAAAAAAACTCTAAGAATATTCTATATTAGAATAAATTTTTTATGTTTATATGGTATAGTGAAAATATTAACAAACTGGTGTGAAGTTTGTAGAAACTTAAAAAGGAGCGTTTTTATGAGAACAACACTCAAAAAAAGACTTTTGAGACTTACTTGTATCAGCGTTGTTGTAGCTTCACTTATTGTTACAATTGCAGCTGAAATCGGTATTTTCTCATTATCAAAAGCAAATACAGAACAAAATGGATTAACTGTTACTTCTATTGCCGAAAAGACTTTTAACGAAGAAATTATTTATCTCAGTGATTGCCTTTTAGAAGCGGAAGAGAATCTTGAGGGCGATGCAACATTTGAGAGGGTTTTCTTCCACGGTGAATTTGAAGGGTATGATTACAGTGCAGTAAATGATGTAATCGAATCCGCTAATACTGAATATATGGTTGTTACGCCTTACGTTACAAATGAAGAGGGTGATTACGTAACACTTGTTGCTTTAAAACGTGATGACGGAATAATAATAGGTGAATTGGCAGAGGATTATTTCAGTGCAATTTTAGGAGCATTAAAATTAAATGAAACAGACATAGGTTTTGTTGTTGATGCTCAGGGTAGAATAATTCTTTCTGCAGATTATGATGTTGATACAACAAACAATAATCTTGCTGAAAATTTCGGTTTAGGTAAGTTAACTGAGAATTTACAGGTTGCAGAACCAAGCGTTTCTAAATTTGATTTCAATGGTGAAAAAATGACTGTTGCACAAACAGCTGTTTCACAGTACGGTTATGCAATGGTTTATGGTACGAGTGAAAATGGTACATACAGTCAGGCTATATCAATAGGTGTTACTTTAATTGTTATTGTAGCAATACTTTTCGTTCTTGCTTATTGGGTTGGTCAGTTAATTGCCAAACAAATCGCAACACCTATTGTAAACACAACAAACAGACTTGTTCGTGTTGTTGAAGGTGATTTACACGGTGAAACTCCTGTTACACATCGTGGTGACGAAACTCAGGTGCTTAACGATGCTATGGTTAATACAATTAAAGATTTCTCTGCTTACATAAAAGATATTGAAAGATTCTTGTCAGAACTTAGTGATGGTAACTTAAATGTTACAAGTGACCTTGAATATAATGGTGACTATAGAAAAATCAGAGAAGCACTCACTAAAATTCGTAACAATCTAAATACTACTATATCTGGTATT